>JBFMDG010000009.1:0-32611 GCA_040754135.1 Verrucomicrobiota bacterium | reverse complement strand
TAAGGCCGGCCGGTTTCGGTCATGCCGCCGTCAAAAACGCGCGCAATGTTGGGATGATCCATCAAAGCCAGGGCCTGCCGCTCCGCTTCAAATCGCGCCACCACTTCCCGAGTGTCCATGCCCAGCTTGATGATTTTCAGCGCCACCCGGCGCTTCACCGGCTCTTTTTGTTCCGCGGCCCAAACCGAGCCGAACCCACCCTCGCCGAGCAGTTCGAGCAGCTTGTAACGGCCGATGGTTGCTCCAGGTATTTCGGTCAGGGGCGTGGTCGCGAGAACTGTTTCGGCATTTTCAAGGTCAGGATTTGGCGGGGCACTGGATGTTTGGCCCGCGGCATGGAGCAGACCTTCCAGTTGCCGGCGCAAGACCGGATCCTGCCCGCACATTTCGGCGAGAAAAGCTTCGCGCCTGGACTCCGGGAGCTTCAAAAGCTGGCTGAATAATTTTTCAACGCGACTGGCCGTGCTCATGTGTAATCCACGCGATGCAGCCTAGCTGATTCACTCCATCATGGAATAGAAAAAGTACGCAGGCGCGAGGAGTTCTTCCCAAGCCGAATGGCGCTGAATCGGGCCGTGTTGGCAAGCCTTCGTTCCGTCGGCTATCGGAACGGCTCGCTACGCAATTTCACTTCAGCGGTCCGCCGGCGGTTTTGTGTGTTCAGCACCCTCTGAAGTTTGGACATTTTGCGATCACACCATTGTCCAAAACTTCGTCCCAAACTTTGTCGGTCAAAAATATTTTCGACAAAGTTTTCGACGAGGTTTTCGACAAAAGGAATGAGAGGCGGGACGGTTTTCTTACGTTTTTAAAGAAATCCTTTTGAACGCCCTGGAACTCTACGGGGTCCCGCGCCAGCACGCGCTGATGCAACCAAAGCCGAGTTTTCAATGTTCAGTGAAATGGTGGACACTATTTGGTGGGAATTCAAAAGTTCCAATCACCCGCACAGATTCGGCTCTGGTGTTGGTCGACTTGATAAACACGAACACGGATGTACCGATCATCGGGAACAAATTGACCAACCGCGAATTGGCCTCTGATTATCGTCGCCCTGGACGCCGGATTTGTAGGAGTTAACGCCCCACCTTTTTCGAGCACGCCGCTTTCCCTGCCTTGCCTGTCGACCAGAACAAATTCAGGTTGTGGGCTGGTTGGACCGAAGTCACGCCAGGAACACCACACGACCAAAGACGGAGACTTGGACTTCCAACCGAACGGTTCTGCCGCACTGTATATGCGCCTTGGAAGAAAGGGCATCATCCTGATGACGCGATCCCACGGTTTGGAATAGACCACATGGTTGGTTCCGGTGGTGACCCCAAGAACTTTGAGGACGGAACCATCGGGTAGAACCGATTCTGTGCGATTTCCGAGGAAGAAAACCAGCACGGCAACAAGCACCAGAAGGGAAAGAATCATGATGCTGAAACTCAACCTGGGACGACGCAGGAGACGCCTGACCGGACTGGATTCCGACATTTTTGAGTTGGCACGCGCTGGCACGCATTTTTTTGACCTCACGGCTGGAGTTTTGATCAACCTTTCGCCTGCAAACTCAATGATGCATATTTTTCAAGTTTCAGGTTTGCCCCCTCTCGTGTTAACTCTACCAAGCGAAGCTAGTGTAATTCTATCGCGCCTTGAAACGCTTCGTTCACACTCCTAACTCGTCCGCTTAGTTAGTTATCCTACGGTACTTCTTTGATGCGATAGAAATGCCCTGTATCACTCACTTCAAACTCCTGAACCACTCGTTGCGATTGCGCGGTGAACGGGTCTCCAAGTGGCCCCCACGCTTTTAGGTCGTGGGACGATTCGAGAAGGTAATTCCTTCCAACCTGCAAGATCAACTCGACCTGAACGCGGGATACTTTGATGTTTAATCTTGGACCATTGGGGGGAGGATCGATAACAACAACTGGAGCCGTTGTATAGCCGCTACCGCTGTTCACGATTTCGATACTCGTAACCATGTTGTCGGTCAGTACGGCCGTTCCTGCTGCTCCATTACCGTCGCCACCATTGAACCGGAGACCTGGTATCGTTACATAACCGGAGCCGGAGTCAGTGATCGTGACGCTCACGACCTTTCCGTTCGAAACATTGGCGATCGCAGTTGCTTGTCTGGCCAGCAGAGGATCATGTGCCTGAATGGCAACACTGTGCTCATGTCCCGCAGCAATCGCCGTTACGCCGCTTGAACCTGGAGGTACGATCGTTTGGCCGTAGGTATTGTCACCCCACGCCACCACAGTTCCATTTGCCTTCAACGCTAGGTTATGTGCAAAACCACTGGAAACAGTGATCACGTCGTTCAATTCTGGGAGAACACTGCCTTGACCAAACCGGTTCCAGCCCCAAGCAATGACGGAACCATCGCGCAGGAGAATCAAACTGTGCACTGTGCCAGCTGCAATCGCCACGGCAGAAGTGACTCCCGGTGGCGGAATCGTTTCTCCACTTTGATCTCGGCCCCAGCCTACAACAGTACCGTCTTCCTTCAGGGCCAAGAGTCGATACGCCGAGCCAGCAATCGCTTTAATGTTCTTATTGTAGCCAATAGGCACATCGTTGATTTTGTTTCCCGCCTCCCCGCCCCAAGCCACGACCGTGCCATCGCTCCTCAAAGCGGCTGCACCATCTTCTCGGCATGCTACAGCAACCACATTTCCCAGGTTGGCCGGTATTTGAAGGGCGGGACCAGCGCGTCCCCACCCAACAACTCGGCCATCGTCAAGGACCGCTAGCGAAAAGTTAATCCCTGCATCGATCCACTTTACTTTCGTTGGGAACGATGGGACTTGTGTTGCCTCCGGATTTCCCCAAGCGATGACAGTTCCATCAGTCCTCAATGCCATCGTGTGGTCGCCGCCAGCAGCAATCAGTGTGACATGCGTCAGTCCATTCGGAACCGTCGATTGCCCTTTGTCATTTTTACCCCAAGCGATAACGGTGCCGGGCAGCCTCGACACTCCAGTCGTAGCGTGACAAGCCAGACAGAAGAGAGCAGCACATGCAGAAATCAAAATGGTCTTCATAGAAACCGAATCCGCGCCTGCGCAATGAAGGAAAGCTGCGCGGACGCTTCCACTCGGGATGCATACTTAATCAAACATGCGCCGTGGCGCAAGTGAGATTGGTCCGCCCACTGATGTGGTCGCTTACGCCTTGTCACTTTAATGATGGATCATGATTAATCACCTGCCTCGTTAGGTGCCGCCCAGGCCGAAGTTCTTCTGAAGGCCCAGTTGAGCAACCTTGCCAAAAAAGTTCAGCAGAGTAAGACGCGGTCCACTTACGAGTTGAGCCTCCTGCAATCCACGCTGACCAGTGGCAAGCCTCCCGGAGAAAACTCGTTGGTTCGACTGTTGAAAGGGCGGTAATCCTCGGCGTCACGCTCAAAACGATTCAGCGCCACCATTAGACACCGGGGAATCCGGGCGACCGGTCCGATGGCGTTACGACGTTACGGTTTGGCGCATTTGGATTTCGGAACACGGGAGAGAGGCGACCGGGAACTCGATCAATTGCGCTGAAAACCCGGCAGATTCTTCTCCAGAACCAGGAGGTCGCGTACCAGCTCTTGATCCTGCGCCGCGATTTCGTTCCCGTTTTTGAAGTTGAACGCGGGGGCGTCGAACTTGGAACCGCTACTCGCAAATTCGTTGCGCAAATCCACCTCGGTGCCCCCACATTCGTGTGGAGCGTGAAGTCTTCAGCAATGGCACCTGCTGCACGAGAAGCTTTCCAGGTGGCCGAATGAACCCTGACTGAGGGGTTCAGCAGCCACACGCCGAGCAGATCGGCGGGCCGTGGCGCTTGTGCGAGCATTACGTTGTCGTCGACAATACCAGCCGATGCCCGGCCGCTGGCGCGCAGACAATGCGCCCTAGGTGCATGAGTTCATGGAATTTTCGCTGGCAATCGCGTCTCGGACATCTCGGTCATGTGCTCGCGCCCACTGCAAACGGTACATCTGGCAAATCAAAACTCTGCAGCAGTTCAACCACGCCACAGGTTCTGCTCTATGAACGCACGCTCAGGTCGCACTTCGGTTACGCCGCGGCCGTTGCGTTCCTGCGGACGCGATCTTACGACTTGCGTCGGCGGATTTGTTTTTCGCGGGCAGACTCTGCGCGTGCTGCACCGATTCGCTCACCCAACGCTGCAATTGCTCGTCACTTGCCAGGCCTGAGGGTTCCACAAACAAAAAGCCTTTCATGGGCCGGCCGGTGAAATCCATCGGTTTGGTGTGCGGCTGATTTAAAATCTGCGCGGCTCGGTTCGCCTCAAGGCGCAGCACGAGTTCGTTTTTTAACACGCCGCAGCACATGTTGCCGTTTAGCAAAAAGCACAAACCGCCGAACATTTTCTTTTCGGCATACCCGCTCTTCTGGTTGAGCAGAGCACGGACTCGAGCGGCCAATGTTTCGTCGTAAGCCACAGTTTTTTCTTTTTGTTACCGGAGCCGCATCACGGCGCCTTCACCTTTTCGATCCGGTCAATGCATCTCAACGTCGCAAGTGCCGATGCCGTTTCGATAATAGTTGAATTGCACATTGGGATGATCGGCCAAAAGCGACATGGGCACCGAAGTATCGGCGAGGCCTTTGGAAATCATGAACGCGGTCAGGCGCTGGCCAAACGGATTGTCGTGCGTGCCGGCGTGCCAGATGGAAACTTTCTCCGCCTTCCACGTCTCAACCGGCCCCACGGAAATGGCTTTGCGCGGGACAAAGGCAACATTGCCGCCGCCAGAGGTGCGGGCGTTTTGCACGAGCGTTACCGGATGCAAATCGACGACGCGCGTGTGGAGTTGGCGATATTCCGCAGGCGTGGGCGGGTCGTTTTTATAAACGCCTTCGCGGCGCGGCGGATCGTTGAAAGCCCAATGTTTGATTTCGCCCTGGCCGCCTTGCATGACCGCGCAACGCACGCCTTCCCAGCTCGCGCGATATTCGGTGGCGTTGGCTTTGGGAAAATGAAGATGATCATTCGGCATGACGAGATCGGGCCGGATGCGATTGAAGCAAAGTTCGCGATCGGCTTTTTCAAACGAGAGCGGATGATCGGCCGGCACTTCGCGATCGCCCTGATACCATTCGTCCATGCCCCAGAAATGCGCCGAGTGCAGCCTCAATTCCAACGCATTCACGAGTCGCGCCACCAGCGGCAATTGCTCCGTCGGCCCGATGGGGCCGCAAATGCCCACCGGATTATCGGGCGTCGATTGTTTCCACACCTCGATGTACTCGAGCGCTTCAGCCAGGTAAAAATCCTCGAGGGTATCGTAGAACACCACGCGGAAACCCGGACGCGCGAGCTGCCGCAGGTCCTCCGCGCTGAGACGCGCCACGTCGCGCAGCAGTTCGTCATCGAGTGTGGTGTAATCCCACCAATCCGGGGCAACGGAACTGAGCTTGCGTGGCATGATCTCTCCTCGATTATTTCGGCAATAATTCCGCCACCAACGCCTTCTCCTCTTTCAATTCGTTCACCGTCGCATCGATTTTCGTCCGGCTGAACTCGGGGATGGGCAATCCCTGCACCACCTCCAGTTTTTTGCCGTCGCTCCGCACCGGGAACGAAGAGATCAATCCCGCCTCGACACCGTAACTGCCATCGGAACAAACACAGACGCTATGCCAGTCGCCCGGGGTCGTCGGTTCAACGATGGAACGGACGCTATCGATGACGGCGTTGGCCGCGCTGGCCGCGCTCGAAGCGCCGCGCGCTTTGATGATGGCGGCGCCGCGCTGTTGCACGGTGGAAATGAATTCTCCTTTCAGCCACGCCTCGTCGCTGATGAGTTCGGTGGCCGGCTTGCCATTGATTCGGGCGTTGAAGAAATCCGGATATTGGGTGGCGGAATGGTTGCCCCAAATGGCGACGTTGGAAACGGTGGTGACGTCAAAAGCAGCCTTGCGGGCGAGCTGGGATTTGGCACGGTTCTCATCCAGGCGCGTCATGGCATGCCAGCGATCGCGCGGCACGTCGGGCGCGTTGCTCATGCCAATGAGACAATTCGTGTTGCAAGGATTGCCGACGACCAGAATGCGGATGTCGCTGGCGGCATTTTTTTGAATCGCCTGGCCCTGGCCGATGAAAATTTTGCCGTTGATGCCAAGGAGATCTTTGCGTTCCATGCCTTGCTTGCGCGGGACGCTGCCGACGAGCAGCGCCCAATTCACACCGCGGAAACCTTCATCGAGATTGGCCGTGGGGACGATTCCCTTGAGCAGCGGAAAGGCGCAGTCATCGAGTTCCATGACCACCCCCTGGAGCGCGGGCAGGGCGGGTTCAATTTCGATGAGATGAAGAATGACCGATTGATTGGGGCCAAACAAAGCACCCGAGGCGATGCGGAAAACCAAGGAATAACCGATTTGACCGGCAGCGCCGGTGACAGCGACACGAAGAGGGGTCGGATTCATAAATTCAGGTGGGCGCAGTATAGGAGTCGAGAAGTGCGACGCAAGTGCGGAGACGCCAAATGAATCGGCAAAATGTCTGAAATCCAGAGCTCGTTCAGGACGGGCTCGGGAGGGTTCGCAAGGCTCTAAGAGAAAATCAGCCGCTTTCGCCGGTGGAGCGGCGGTTGCTTGGCGCTCGAACGGGCCGCTTTATTGCGCGGCTGTGGCCTGGACCGATTCCGGCGCGGGGCGCGGCATCGGATTGGCCAAGGTGGGCGGATGCTTGATGGCGTGATAGATCCGGTCCTTGAGCCAGGCGCGCCGTTTTTTCAATTCCTCAATTTCCTGGTCGGTGGCAAAGTCGATTTCCTCTTCGATACGGTAAATCGCCTCGTCCACAGCATGGTATTCATCGAACATTTTCCGGAATTGCTCGTTGCCCGCTTTGAGCAGCTTGATCGTTTCGCGGGCCTCCGGAAACTCACGCAGGATAGGATGATGAAGGTCCATTGTTTGTTTCTCCGTTTAAGATGAGGTTCATCTTTGGAGCCATTTTATCCAGAAGTTCGAAACCGTAAAGTTTTTGTTTGCGGATTAAGCAAAAAAATGAGTCGCGTCAAAGGCCGGTCCGCCCAGGCACGGTCAATACCCCGCGCCACCCGCCGAACTGATCGCTCCCCGTACGATCGCCACCCCGTTCGATGTCCCCAAACGCGTCGCACCCGCTTCAATCATGGCCAAAGCCGTCGCCGTATCCCGGATCCCCCCGCTCGCTTTGACCCCGAAACGTTCGCCCACCGTTTCGCGCAGGAGCCGGACATCGTCGATGGTTGCCCCCCCCGAACTGAATCCGGTCGAGGTCTTTACGAAATGCGCCCCCGACTCCAGCACGAGTTGGCAGGCGCGAATCTTTTCCTCGCGCGTCAACAGGCACGTTTCAATAATTACTTTCACCGGCCGTTCATCCGCCGCTTCCGCCACATCGCGCAGTTCGCGCAATACATACGCATCGTCGCCGCCTTTCAACCGCCCAATGTTCAGGACGACGTCGATTTCGTGAGCGCCGGCATCGATCGCCGCTTCCGTTTCATACCGTTTGACATCGGCCTCGACGGCGCCCAGGGGGAAGCCGGCCACCGACGCGACTTTGACGGTCGAATCTTCAAGACAATGCCGGGCCAATTCGATCCATGAGCCGTGGACGCAAACGGAATAAAACTCGTGTTCGCGGGCTTCAGCGCAGAGTTTTTCGATTTCTTTAGCGCCGGCGTCCGGGCGCAACAGCGTGTGATCGATGAATCGAGCGATTTCAGCGGGCGACAAAGTGTTCATGACTCAATGCAAAATTTCCGGCGGGCAGTATTGCGGGACAGACTCTCGAGAGCAACGCTTCTGTCGCAGCCATTGCAGGCATCGAGCCGCATGAGTGTGAATTCGCCCGTTGAAGGGGAGAATACGTTCGACGGCATCTTTGACATTGCGGTTGGAATTTTTGGGGTGACCGATAGACTGGAGCGTGATGAAAGATTCTTTTTGTGCGCGCCGAGGGCGCGGATTGTTTCTGGTGTTGCTGATGAGTTCGTTGGCCGTTCGATCGGTTTTGGCGGCCGATCCTGTCTTTTCCGGGCCGCAGCCCGGCGAGGCCATCACTCCATTCAAAGCGGTCGAGTTGCGCGGGCCTGATGCCGGCAAAGAAGTCGATGCCCTGGCGGGCCTGGAAAGCGGGCCGGTAGCGCTGGCCTTCGTTCATGGTGTCGAGCGTTCCATGGCGCCGCTGCTCACAGTGATCGATCAATACGGATCCGAGCGGAAGGATCGTTTGAAAACGCTTTTTGTTTTTCTTTCAGGCGATCGCACCACTTCGGAAAAACATTTGCCCATGGTCGGGCAATCGCTGCGCCTGCAATGCCCGATGCTCCTCTCCGTCGATGGCGCCGAAGGCCCGGGCAATTACGGGTTGAACAAACAATGTTTGCTCACTCTGCTGGTCGCCAGGGACAAAAAGGTCACGGCCAACTTTGCGCTCGTCCAGCCGGGCATCGCCGATGCCCCGCGTATCATTCAAGCGCTCGCCAGCACCTGCGAAGATGCGAATCCTCCCACGCCCGAAGAACTCCGCAACCGCAGGCAAGCGCTCTATGGCGATTCCGGCCGAGGCGCCATGAACCCCGAACGCCGCGCGCGAGCGGCTCAAAACATGGACCGTATCGACCTGAGCCGCTTCGACCTGAACACCGAAAATGGACTTCGCGACGCGGTCAAAACGCTGCTGGCCGAAGTGCAATCGTTGCGACAGGAAATCGCCGCGTTAAAACAGTCCGGACGCGAAGGAAATTCCACCGCCAGACGCGAACCGGAGCGCAAGGAAATTCCCGGCGCAGCCCCCACCGATCCGGAACTTGTCTCGATGCTGCGCGCTTTCATCCAACGATCGAATGACGAAGCGACCGTTGATCGCATCGTGAAGCAAGTTGAGGAATACGTGAAAGGGAAGAGCGACCTGACTCAGCAAACCATCGACGGCTGGACGCGCGTGTTGTTTTTGAAGTATGGGACAGATTATGCGCAAAAGCAGGGGCAAGCCTTGATCGAGCGATTGCGCAGCAAATAGCGTATGGGTTTTTGGCGAAAGCTCGTCCTCGCATTTGGCAGCGTTTTGTTTGCTCAGGGCCATTGGTCGGCTGGCAAGGCGCCGGCACGGCTCGACTTTCCCACGACCATATTGCCGATTCTCACCAAGGCTGGTTGTAATTCCGGAGCCTGTCATGGCGCGGCCACAGGACAGGGCGGATTTAAGCTCAGCCTGCTTGGGTATGATCCGGAGGTGGATTACGAACATATTACGCGCGAGTTCTCCGGCCGCCGAGTCAACCTGGCCTCACCTGCGCAAAGTTTATTGTTGCGCAAGCCAACTCGCGAGTTGCGCCACAAAGGCGGCGAACGCATTCAAAAGAATTCTCCCGAATATCAGCGGCTGTTCGACTGGCTTGCCGCAGGCGCACCTTATGGTTCGCGCGACCTCTTCGTAACCGGCATCCGCGTCCATCCGCAGGAAAAAATCGTGGCCAGGCCCGGTGACACTTGCCGGCTCGAAGTCACCGCAATCCTTTCGGACGGCACTCGCGAAACGGTGACTTCCCGCGCTTTGTTCAACTCGAATGATGATGCGGTCGCCGAAGTTGCTTCGGACGGTTTGGTGACGGTACGCGATCGGGGGCTGACAAGCATCATGGTGCGTTACGCCGGCCAAGCGGCGGCGGTGCGGGTCGGATCGCCCTTTCAGGATAAAGCGGTTTCGACGCGCACTTTTCTGCCGCGGAATTTCATCGATGCCAAACTGATTGCCAGTCTGAGCCGGTTGCGTTTGCCGCCGTCGGAGGTTTGCGGCGAAAGTGAATTCCTGCGCCGCGCATTTCTCGATGTGATTGGTCGATTGCCTTCCGCCGAGGAGGCGCGGGCTTATTTGGCAAAGGCCGGGACTGGCGTTCGCGGCAAAGAATCCGTCGCTTGGAAACACCGCGATCAACTGGTCGAATCTCTCCTCGCCCGGCCGGAATTCGTCGATTTTTGGACGCTGCAATTGGCCGACCTGCTTTTGATCAACGCGCGAAAATTGGGCGACGAACCTGCGCGCGCTTATCACGCCTGGGTGCGCGAACAGGTCGCGCAAAACACTCCCATCGATCGCATGGTGCGCGACTTGATTTTGGCTGAAGGAGATTTCACACGCCAAGGCGCGGCCAATTTTCATCGGCTCACGCGTGATCCACGCGATATGGGCGAATTCGTGAGCCGCGCCTTGCTCGGCGTGCAGATCAGCTGCGCGCGCTGTCATGCGCATCCGTTCGCGCGTTGGACTCAGGAGGATTACCATCGGTTTGCGGCCTTTTTCGCTCGAACGGACACGGATAATCGCCGGGTTTTTATCAAGGAACGCGGCGAAGTCACGCATCCCAAAACGGGCGATCGACTGGAACCGCGGGCATTAGGAGAGACCGAGCCGCTCCGAACCGCGGCGCAAAATCGCGAAGATCAAAAGGCCGACCGGCGTGTGCAACTCGCCGACTGGTTGACGGCGCGCGATAATCCCGCGCTGGCGCAGGCCATGGTGAATCGCATTTGGAAACACTTTTTTGGGCGCGGCTTGATTGATCCGGTCGAGGACATTCGCGTGACCAATCCGCCGGCGCATCCGGAACTGCTCGAGGCCTTGACCGCCGATTTCATGGCGCATGATTTTGATTTGCGTCATTTGATTCGCACACTGATTCAGTCGCGCGCCTACCAGCTTTCCTCGCGGCCGAACGCGGTGAATCAGCGTGATGACCGCTTTTTTTCGCGCGCTTACCTGAAGCCTTTATCGGCCCAGGTGCTGGCGGATGCGTTGGTGCAAGTGACCGAAGTGCCGGATGCCTTTGAGGGATGGCCGCTCGGCACGCGGGCGGTCGAGTTGATCGATGGCGGAACGGGCTCTTACACGCTGGATGTGTTCGGCCGATGCAAGCGCGAAGTGAGTTGTGAAACTACGACTGCCTTTGGCGGCGGGCTTTCGCAGGCCCTGCACCTGATCAACAGCGCGACAGTGGAACGAAAGATCCGGGAGGGAGTGGCGGTGAAACTGGTTCAGGAAATGTCTGAAGACCGGGCGATTTGCGAAGCGCTTTATTTGCGCGCACTGGCGCGGTTTCCCACCCGCGAGGAAACGGAGTTTTTCCTTGCCGAGATGAAACGATCGCTCTCGCGAGCGCAAACCGTAGAGGACTTCCTTTGGGCGCTCCTCAATTCACGCGAATTCGCATTCAACCATTGATTCAGGCCTTTGGGTTAGCTCATCAATCGCAACGCCACTTCCTGCGTAACGTTGGCTTGCGCCAGCATGGCCATGCTACTTTGAGTGAGGATCCGGGATCGCGCCAAATGCGTGCTTTCGTTCGCCATGTCCACATCGCGGATGCGGCTGTTGGCCGCGAGCAGGGCTTCTTTATTTTGCGCGTGAGTGTCGCGGAACATGTGCATTAATTTCAGATAGCGCAAAGCATCGACACGATTTCTCCCCACTTGCAACAGTAGTTCCTTGACGTTGGCGAGCGCGGTGTTGGCGGAGGTCGTGGTGGAAATGGATGCCGCGCCCAGGCTGGAAAAGACCGACGACGCCATGCTGATGGCATTCATCAAAAAGTAGTTCCCTTCCGAATCATAAAAGACGCTCGGGCGAGCGGACGAAAAAAGACTGACGCCGTTGATTTCCTTGGAAGTGACACTGGTGACGAATTCGGCCAGCGACGTGAATTCAGTGTCGTAAAGGCTGCGATCTGGATTGGTTTTAGTCGAGTCCAAGGCCAGCGTCGCCAATTCGCTCATGCGGTTGAGAGCGGCGGCGACCTTGCTGAGGTAGGTGTCTTGCGTCTGCGTGAACGTGATGACGCCGTTGAGATTGCTCAAGGCCGCATCCAGGCGGCGCAATTTGGCTTCGGTGCGCATCGACACGGCCAGGCCGCCGACGTCCGTTTCCGGGGCAACCAATCGTGAACCTGAAGACAATCGCGCCAACGATTGCGAGAGGGCATCGGAGGACTCTCCGAGATGGCGTAGCACATCTGCGGCGGAGCGGCTCGAGCTGATGCTGATTTCACTCATGCTGCGGTTCGTCCGTTCACCGGCTTGTGGGTGACCTAAGCTTCATGCGGGTCACTGAGAATCGGATAAGAAAAGATCCGATTCGCGGGCACAAACTTTTCAACGCTTAACGTCATTCATCGGCCATCAGAGCGAAAACTTTAACCCGATATTCGCGGTCCTTAAAAATTGGCATTCTTTAAGAGGACATTGTTTTCGACATCAGTTCTCGGCTAAAATCGTCACATGAAACGAGCGCATGTTTTCTGTGCTTCAGCCGCACTGATCTTCTGGCATTCTCTTCGAGCCATTGCCGCCGAGCCTCCGCCGCTTTTTTCCACCGGCCAATGGATCGATCTCACTCATGAGTTCTCGACCGAAACGATTTATTGGCCCACCGCTTCCGGTTTCGCGCTTGAAGTCGAATTTCATGGCGTCACGCCGAAAGGATTTTTCTACGCGGCGAATCGGTATCGCGCCTCTGAACACGGCGGCACTCATCTTGATGCTCCAATTCATTTTGCCAAAGAAAGGCGCACGGCGGACAAGATTCCTCTCGAACAATTGATTGGCCCGGCCGTTGTCATCGACGTTTCGGAAAAAGCTGCGAGCAATCCTGATTACCAGATTGCGGTGGCCGATATTCGATCCTGGGAATCAAAAAATGGCCGGTTGCCGGACGGAATTATTCTGCTGTTCCACACGGGATTTGCCCGGTATTGGCCGGACGCGAAACGGTATTTGGGGACGGATGAAAAGGGGCCGGAAGCGGTGGAAAAGCTTCATTTTCCCGGACTGCACCCGGAAGCGGCCAGGTGGCTGGTGACGGAACGGCGCTTGAAAGCGATCGGCCTCGACACGGCCAGCATCGATTACGGCCAATCGAAATTATTCGAGAGTCACCGCATCCTCTTTGAAAAGGAGATCCCGGCGTTTGAAAACGTCGCCGCATTAGAGAAGTTGCCGCCCAAAGGCGCTTACGTGGTGGCTTTGCCCATGAAGATAAAAGGCGGCAGCGGCGGGCCTTTGCGGATCGTGGCCTGGGTGCCAGGCGCGGGATCGGGAACGGGCGGAGACGCGCTCAAACCTTGAACCGGATTTTCGTGGCTCGAATTTTTCGCGGGCATCGCAGGCATCGCGGGCATGGGAGGAGCCGTTGACTTTTTGAGCACGAGAAGTTGGAGCAGTTCGGATTCGGGGTTACTCCACCGGCCCAGAGGAAAACGGTTGTGCTCCTGCAAAGTCATATCGAACGGCCTCGGTTGTAGCCCGAGTTCCTTCCACCAGCCAATACGCCTTTCGACCTATTCTCCGGAATTTCCAGCGCTGCGCAGCAGCGAAGGGAGCGCGCCCGCCTCGGGCGCACTTCGAGGCGCCTCGCCTCGAAGCTCGGCTATTGTGAAGCAAACGATTTTCAAAGGAACCGCAAAAAGAAGTTTCCGGCGCGACCCCGGAAACGAAAGGCGGGACGCCTATCATTCCCTTTGTCGAAACCTTCGTCGAAACCTTCGTCGAAACCTTCGTCGAAACCTTCGTCGAAAACATTTTCGATCGACAAAATATGGAACGACCTTTTGGCCAAAGGACTGATCGTAAAATACTCAAGATCGAGTTTCCGGCGGGTCACCGGAGCCAACCCCCGGCACAGATGTGCTCCTCCGAGAGGTGCTGCGCCGCAGCGAAGGGGAGCGCGCCCGCCTCGGGCGCACTTCGAGGCGCCCTCGCCTCGAAGCTCGGCCATTGTGAAGCAAACGATTTTCAAAGGAACCGCAAAAAGAAGTTTCCGGCGCGACCCCGGAAACAAAAGACGGGACGCTTATCATTCTTCTTGTCGCAACCTTTGTCGAAAACTTCGTCGCAACCTTTGTCGAAAAGATTTTCGCTCGCGAATGATTGGGAACGTTTTGGCCAAAGTTGTGATCGCAAAATGTGCAAGCATACGTCTTTCGACGTATCGAAGCAGGCTTGCCGAGCAGGCGGTGCGTCGGTAGAACGTCCTTGAATTTGAAAGCTGCTGAACAATCTCCCGGCTTGAGCAGCGTTTCCCACACGCCGGCCAGTGCCCTGGCGTCATGGCTCAAACAAATCACCTCCCTCTGCGCCTCCATTCCTGATCAGGAAATCCGGCGGCAAGTTTTCGACTTGCTCGATCGACTGCCACACGGTTTCGCGCCGAGCGATTTCGAGATGGAAGGAACTCAGGCTACGCACGCATTGCTCAAGCGCGAGATTGCCGAACGCACGCGGGCGGAAAAGATTCAAAAAGCGCTTTACCAGATTTCCGAGGCCATTCACACGACGGAAGATTTGCCCAGCCTTTACACGAAGATTCACGCGATTATCGCCGAGCTGATGCCGGCCAATAATTTCTACATTGCGTTGCTCGACGCTTCCAGCGGTTGCGTCAGCTTTCCATATCACGTGGACGAGATCGATGACCGGCCCGTGTCGCGCCGCGGAGGGCGTGGGGTGACCGAGTATGTGATACGCACGGGCCGGGCTTTGCTGGCGAACCTGAAGGAGATCGAGGAGCTGAAAGAAGCGGGGGAATATGTGCAAACCGGTGCTCCGGCGAAAATCTGGCTGGGCGTTCCGCTCACCATCCAAGGCCGCACTTTCGGCGTCATGGCGGTGCAGGATCACCACAACGAAAATGTTTTCGGCCAGGAGGAGAAACAAATCCTCAGTTTTGTCGCCGGCCAGATTGCCCTGGCCATCGACCGGAAACGGGCCGAAGCGGAATTGCGGGAAAGCGCGGCGCGATTGCGGCAATCCGAAGAGCGGTTCAGCAAAGCCTTTCATGCCAGCCCGGCCGGCATGGCCATTATGCGTCTCGATAACCTTTGCTTTGTGGATGCGAATGAAAACTTCCTTCAGTTCACCGGCTTTCAACTGGACGATTTGGTGGGACGCGACCCTGTGCAAGCGGGCCTGCTGCCGTCGCGCGAACGCCTGGATGAGCTCAAAGCCGAGTTGTTGAAAGAGGGCCGATTTCTCGAAGTGGAAATTGAAATTCGCAAAAAGTCGGGCGAACCGCGCACCATGTTCTTTTCGGGGGAACTTTGCGAAATTGGCCAGGTTCCCTGCGTCATCGGAGTGGGGCTGGACGTCACCGAGCGCAAAAAAGCTGAAAGCGAATTACTCAAGTCGCTGGCCCGCGAACGCGAACTCAATCGCATGAAGAGCCAGTTTGTTTCCATGGTGTCACACGAATTCCGCACGCCGCTCGGAATCATCATGTCGTCCGCGGAAATTCTTGACCGTTATTTCGAGCAGTTGAACTTGAGCGCCCGCCAGGAACATCTCCATTCCATCCAGCATTACACGCGGCGCATGTCGGGCTTCATGGAGGACATGCTTCTTTTCGGAAAGGTGGAAGCGGGAAAACTCGAATTCCAGCCAGCCCCGCTCGATTTGCCGGTCCTCTGCCGGCGCGTCGCTGATGAAGTGCTCGCGGCCACAGACCATCGCTGCCCGATCGAATTGAGGCTTGGGAAAAAATTGGCGCCGGCGTTTGGCGATGAAGGATTGCTGCGACATATCTTTTCCAATCTGCTGACCAATGCCGTGAAATATTCGGCTGCGGGGGAACCCGTGCTGCTCGAAGCCGCTCGCGGAGTTCGCGGCGCGCGCGAAGCCGTCTTCACCATCGAGGATCATGGCATCGGCATTCCCGCGGTGGATCAAGACCGGTTGTTCAATGCCTTTCATCGCGGTGAAAATGTGGCGCATTTGCCCGGCACCGGTCTGGGGCTGGTCATCGTGAAACGTTGCGTCGAGTTGCACCGCGGCAAGATTCAGATCCAAAGCGCCGTAGGGCAGGGGACGACCGTTGTGGTGCAGCTCCCATTGTTCACGCCGGCTCGATGTGCCCGATAATATCGTTGCAAGCACCTTTCACGAGCGTGAGCATTTCCGGCGAGTCACGGGATTTGGAACAGGTTCAGGCGAACTTTCATGAAGCGAATTCTGGTCATTGAAGACGAGCCGCACATGCGGCGCAACCTGCTCACGATTTTGCAGCTCGAAGGCTTCGAGCCGATCGGCGCTGAAGATGGCGTGGTGGGAGTGGAACGGGCCCGCACTGAAAATCCCGATCTGATTTTGTGTGATGTGATGATGCCGAAGCTCGATGGCTATGGCGTGCTCGCTCAATTGCAGGCCGACCCAGCCACGGCGGCCATTCCTTTCGTCTTTCTCACGGCCAAAGGCGAAAAGGTCGATTTGCGTTCCGGCATGAATCTTGGCGCGGACGATTACTTGACCAAACCGGTCACGACCGAGGAGTTAATCAACGCCATTCGCGCGCGTTTGAACCGCAAAGAAAAACATCAGGCCCACTGGCGCGGAAAACTCGACGCTCATCTACGAAGGCCCAAATTTACTTCACCTGCGCCGTTGCAAACGCTAGGCCTGACGCCCCGCGAAGCCGAAGTGCTTTTCTGGGTGGCGCAAGGAAAAACCAACTCGGAAATCGGCATCATTCTTGGAATCCGGCTGCGCACAGTGAAGAAGCATGTCGAGCACATTTTCGGCAAGCTGCACGTTGAGACCCGCAATGCCGCGGGCTTTTGCGCGCTGGAAACGCTGACGCGTGCGAACGATGCCGCGATGTGAAGCGGATCAGGTGTTCAGCGCATTCCACGCTGCTCCGTAGGCGCCCGCGAGTTCACCCAATTCCGCCGGCAGGATTTTGACCGGTTCACCCGTTTGCCACTCCATTTCGCGCACCCAAATGCGAAGCGGATCGAAGAGAGCCGAACCGCTTCGCGCAATGCCGCCACCCACGATGACCGCTTCCGGATCGAGCACGTTGGTGAACGTCGATATGGCTGCGGCCAATGCTTTTACTGATTTCAGCCAGATTTTTGAGGCCTCCGTGTCTCCCGCCAGATGCGCCGCAATCAATGCGTGCGTCGATTGAAACCGGCCGTTCGAGCGCGCCTCGATCGTGCAATTGCCCATGGCCATTTCGAGGCTTCCCGGTGTTGCGCAAATGTCCGCCAAGCCATCCGGATCGAGCGAGGTGTGGCCGAGATGGCCGGCTTTGCCATGGTGCCCGCGCAACAACCGGCCATCGACCATCGCCGCGCCGCCGACGCCAGTGCCAAGGGTGAGCATGATGACGTTTTCAAATCCGCGCGCCGCTCCAAGCCACACCTCGCCTAAAAGCGCGGCATGAGCATCGTTCAAAACCGGGACCGGTCTTTTCGTTTGCAAAAACTCTGTCCAATGCAATCCCACCAGCCCATGCAGTCGTCCGGGCAAATGCGAAATCGATCGTCCATCCCGCGCGGCCAGGCCGGGCGCCGACAATCCAATGGCCATCGGTTCGTTTCCCAATTCGCCCTGTGTCGATTGGATGATCCCGCGAATTTTTTCCGCCCAATCCATGTGCTCATCCGGTTCAAACTCAGTGTTCCGGCTGAACAAAGTCTGGCCTTCGGGTGTGACCGCAACCGCTTTCACACTCGAACCTCCCAAATCAATTCCAAGCAGAAAGTTCATGTCACAATGGTAACTGCCATTCATCTCAACCCTTCAACGCTTTACCTCCCTCCGTTCCCTGCCCCTCGCTCACACACCAGCCGCCGTCCACAGCCAAAACCTGCCCGGTGACGAAGCGGGATTCGTCCGACAGCAAAAACACCGCGGCGGAATCGAGATCTTCCGGCCGGCCAATGCGCCCGCCATCGAGCGGTTGTTTCGTGCGAATGAATTCCAGAATGGCGGCGTCTTCCTGGGCGCGTTGCGACATCGGCGTGGCCACCAATGCCGGGGCCAGCACGTTGAACCGAATATCGCGGCCCGCATAATAGGCCGCCGCCGATTGTGTCAGGCCGATGATGGCGGCTTTGGTGGTGGCGTAAGCGTGCGTGGCAAAAAACTTCGGTGACGGGGAGAATCCGAGGACAGATCCCATGTTAAGGATGCTGCCACCGGTGCCCTGCGCGAGGAATTGTCGAACTGCGGCGCGATTCGAATGGAAGACAGAATGCAAATTCAATTCGAGAGTGTATTGCCAGCCGCTCTCGGAAATCTCATGCAAAGGGCCGTCTCCCATTTTGCGTCCGCTGCCGCCGGCCACATGGTACAAACCATCGAAAGTCCCGAACTTCTCGAGGGCCAGCGCGATGGCTTTCGCCGCGGTTTCACTCTGCGAAGCGTCGCCAGCCAGGCCGATGGCCGCGCGCCCAAGGCTGCTTTCCGCCGCGGAAACTTTTTCGGGGTCACGGCCGACCACAACCACGCGCGCGCCATGATGGACGAATGCGTGCGCTGCCGAGAGGCCGAGGCCGCTGGTGCCGCCGATGACCACAAGAACTTTCCCTGCGAGACGTTGCACGCCGTTGTCATAACCGAGCTTTGACGCGGAATCCAGAGCGCATTGCGCGGTCAGCGCTGCGTTCTACCCCGTGGTCCGGTCGTTCCGGTCCGCATCCGGACTGATGCCAGGCCTTCGATTGCGAGTGGCGCGAAGTTCTTCCAACGCCTCGGGGCTTTTTGGCCAATCCTTTTTCAGCAGCAATGAAAGGGCGCGATCGGCCAGGAGGCGGCCTCCCGTTTGGCACGCGGGGCAGTAGTTCGTTTCGTTGTCGGCGTAACAAATGCGCTGCACCTTGCTGCCGCAAACCGGACAAGGTTTTCCGAATTTTCCGTGAACCGCCATCTCCGGTCGAAAGGCCGTCACGCCTTCCGGGAAATTGGCAGCGCATTGCTCCCGCAAACGATTGATCCATTCCTGCAGTGTGGCGCGCGTGCTCTGGTGCAGCCTTGCCATTTCCCCATCGGTCAAACGGCGCGTCAGGGTCACGGGTGAAAGGCGGGCGCGATGGAGGATTTCATCGGAATAGGCATTGCCGATGCCGCTGAACAATGTGGGATCGGTCAGAGCACGTTTCAGCGTGTGATTTTGGGACCGGACCGTTTCAGAAAAATCTTCGAATGAACATTCCAGCACCTCGAGCCCGCCGCGGTCGTGCTCCGCCAACTGGCCTGTACCCTGGACCAGATGCAGTGAGGCGCGTTTTTTTGTGCCTGCTTCCGTGAGCAAGAGCGTTCCGGTGGAAAAATCAAAAGCGGCCAGATCCATTTTGGATTTCAAGCGCGCGCCGCGCTCCCGCCAATGCAAACGCCCGGCGATCATCAAATGCAAGACCAGCCAGTATTCGTCTTCAAAACCAATGGCGATTCTTTTGCCCAGTCGGCGCAACCGCACAACCTTTTTGCCATGCACGGTTTGAATGGGCGGCTGCGCCGTGCGCAACAAAAATGGATTGGCAATGCGAACCTGTTCGAGAAGGGCGCCGGCGACACGCGCGGTCAGCGCTTCGAGATAAATGGTGATGTCAGGCAGTTCGGGCAAAGTTCCACTTCAATCCACGAATACGAACTCATTGGCCAGCAGCAGCACTTGAGCATATTGCTCCCATGCGGTGAGTGGCTCGGGCGGCCTGGGTGCGGGACCCGCGAATTCCTTGCGCGCATTCCACTCGGAAACGTAATGGGCATCGCTGCCCGGCGGCGGGGCCAGCTCCGCCTTGAGGACCGGCGCCCACTTGAACATGTCGGAATTCAAATTCCCCCGGATATCGACCAGAAAATCGAGCGTGTCGCCTTTTCGAACTTCCACAGATTTCAATTCAACCTCTTTTTTGTTTTTGTGAATTTCCCAGGCGCCGAGCAATCCCTGGCGGCTCGAAACGATGCGGGCGCGAATGCCATCCCCGGCTTCATGTTCGTGATGGATTGCTCCGCTGATGCTGATGCGTCCGTCCTGCGGCGCGGTCCAACGGCGAATGGCCGCGTGCTGCAAATCATTTCCAGCATGGCCACCCTCCGCGGTCAATTGAACCCAGCCGAGTTTTTCATCGGGCCATTTCGGACCGCCTTGCCAGGCATCGCCAGTGAAGTGAGGCAAAGCCTCAAAATGTTTTACCCGCTGGGCGGTTTCGTCGAATTCGCCAAATCCATATTGCCAAGCGGAAGGTTTCGGTGGCGGCGGTTCGAGTGGCGGCTCGCTTTCCACCGAATCAAGAAAGGCCAGGGCGGACTTCATTTGCGCGCGAGTGGGAGAGCGTTGGAAGAGAGTTTGAAAAAGTTTGTCCACCCGTTTCTCGGGATCTTTTGCGGCGTTGAACTCGGGCCGTTTCATGAGGGCGCGCGCCCGTTCGACAACGAAGGGGCTGTTCATGAAAAAGAGCGCCTGTTGCGGCACCGTCGTGCCGATGCGTTGGGGGCTGTGCATGTCCGGATTGGCAAAATCGAACACACGAAACACGCCGGGAAGAAACTGGCGATCGATCAGCCCATAAATCGTCCGTCGTTTGTTGAAAGGAGGCTTGAACAAGTCAGCGGAGGCGCCGCCCATTCTCAGGTCGAGTTCGCCGGTGGCCTGGAGTAACGCGTCGCGCAACGCTTCGAAATCGAGCCGCTGACGATTCATGCGCCAGAGGAGGCGGTTTTCCGGATCCAATTGCGCCGAAAGTCCGCCTTTGCTCGAAGCCATGGGATCGCTGGTTTGTTGATACACACTCGAAAGCAAAATCAGCCGATGCAATTGCTTGAGCGACCACCCCTGGTCCATGAACCAGTGGGCGAGCCAGTCGAGCAGTTCCGGATGGCTCGGAGGCTCGCTGCGTGTGCCGAAATCGCTCGGCGTCCGCACCAGGCCGGCGCCGAAATGATGGAGCCACACGCGATTGACCATCACGCGCGCGGTCAGCGGGTTGTTCCGATTGGCAATGGCTTGGGCCAGTTCCAGCCGGCCGCTCCCTTGCCGAAATGGTTGACGTTTTGGGCCGCTCAGCAAGGCCAGAAATTGACGCGGGACCTCGGGACCTTTGTTCGCCGGATTGCCGCGAATGAACACGCGCGGATTTTTCTGTTGCGGCCGGTCTTCGAGAATCACCGCATGCGGCGGAGCGCCCGGCGATTTGATAATCCATCGTTCGATTTCGGCGGCTTGCTTCATCAGTTCCACGCGCGTCGGCTCGTCGAAGTACCATTCGAGGTCGGCAGGCGCGAGCAGCGGAATATTTACCGGCGAACCTGGGCCATACAAAACTTGCCGCAACTCTTCCGCATCGGGATCAGGCAACTCAGCCGGCGCGGAAGTTTGATTGGTTTTTGCAGCCTGAACTTGCGCTTGCCACTCTGCATGAATGCGCGCCAGCAATTCTCCATAACGCTCCGCCGCCTGGCGCATGCTGGCCAGCGGCTTTTCCGTCAGCGCGCGGAGCACGAGCGGATTGACCCGGCTGGTCGATTCGCGATTGCCCTGCAACTGTTCCAGCGCGCGCGGCGCGTGGGTCGGAAATTCCCGGTCCGGGATTTTAGCCAGTTCATGCCAGGGGGCGAAGACCGCATGGTAACCGGCCCGCGTCTGAAGCAGAAACGCCTCCCATTGCCGCACCACGGTGGGATTGAGATCGTCGGGCCCGCGAATTTCATAATGTTCTTCGGTGGGAAGCTTTTTAACGTCGAGAACGGCGACCAGGTATTCGGATGATTTGTTGCGGAAACGGTTCGAGAACTCCTCGCGTTTCTTTTCAAGTGTCTGGTTAAATTTGCCGATGCGTTCCTTCAATCCCGCCTCATAAAGCTTGTAAACTTCGCCGCGTGTGTCGCCGCTTAACGACATCATTTTCTCTGTCCCTCCGGCAAACACGCCATAGAGCGAGTAATAATCCTGAATCGGAATCGGATCGAATTTGTGATCGTGACAACGCGCGCAACTCACCGTGAGCGCCTGCGTCCCGCGCATGAGTGTATCGATGCGATCATCGATGATGTCGTGCACCACGCCCAGGAACCGGCGGCCCAACGTCACGAAGCCCATGGCTGCGAGATCATCGCGATCGATGGCGTATCGAGGCCTGGCATCATTGGCATTCACGAGCTGATCGCCGGCGATTTGCAGCAGCAAAAAAAGATCATAAGGCATGTCCTCGTTCAGCGCGCGAATGACCCAGTCGCGATAGGCGGACGAATGGACGAACCGCCCTTCTTCGCGATCGGAATAAACATAGCCTTTGGTGTCGGCAAACCGCGCCACATCGAGCCAGTACCTTCCCCAGCGCTCGCCGTAATGCGGTGAGGCCAACAACCGATCGATCGTTCTGGCATAAGCGCCGGGAGAAGCATCGTTCAGAAACGTTTCCATCTCGGACGCCGTCGGCGCGAGGCCGGTCAGGTCGAAAGTAACGCGCCGGAGCAGCGTGCGTTTATCCGCGCTTTGGGAAGGTTTCAATCCCTTGGCTTCAAGCGCGCTCAAAATGAAACGGTCGATGGGAGTTTGTATCCAGGATTCGTCGCGGACTTTGGGCGGAGCAACGCGGCGCGGCGGCTGAAAGGCCCAATGATTTTCGGCTCGGTCCAATCCACCCGCTTTAGCCGCCATCGGATCGGGCATCGGCGCCCCCGCTTTAACCCAGGCTGCGAAATCCTCGACTTGCGTCTCTGAAAGGCGTTCTTTCGGAGGCATTCGCAAATCTTCGTTCGTGTAACGGATTGCTTCGATCAACAGGCTTGCCTCCGGTTGTCCCGGAACAATGGCCGGCTGGCCCGATTCGCCGCCTCGCAGAATTCCTTCGCGGGAATCCAACCGCAAGCCGCCTTTGAGCTTTTCGCTTTCCGCGCTGTGACATCGGTAGCATCGCTCGACCAGCACAGGACGAATCCGCTTTTCGAAAAACTCGATATCGCCGGCGTGCGCAAAAGAACCCGCGAGAGCCAGGCTAAGAAAAAGCAACGCCGGAAGGCAGCAGCAGCGAATGGACACCAGACTGCACATATCTCGCCGCAAAAAATAGTTCGGCTGCCGCCCGGCCACAAGAATCGATTTGGGCAGTTGGCCCGCCCGGAATGTTCAGTTCGTGGAGCGGTTCCTTCCGGCATTCCAACGCGCGGCCCATTTCCAGCCCAACCAGGAGAGACAAGCGAAAATCAATAATGAAAGGGACGATGGCTCGGGAATATTGCGCGGGTCCAAAGGATAAATGCCATGATAACCATCTGCAGAGTCAACCATGAAGATCGTCAGGTTGTATTCTGGCCACCAAATGGGAGGAGGACTTGAAGATGGAATATCAACATAGACCTTCACACTGGTGCTCATCGTTTGAAAGGCCGCCGGCCGAAACGAAAGCGGATTGCTTTCCAAGGCCCAGATTTCGAATTGCGAAGGCGTGGCTTGGCTCACGAACGTCGCCGCGATCTCTCCTTGAACAACGAAAATTCGGGCGGACACAGTTGCGCCTCCATCCAGGATGGAAGCATGCATCGTATTGAAAAAGATCATTGAGAATTGCCTCAGAACAACGACTGAACCATTGCTTGGGAACGAAAGTTTGGCGCTGGAACCGCCGCCCGTCCTAAGCTCAGCACCCGGGTACAAATCCATGCCGACGCTGGCTTTCTGCCAGATACCAGTGCCCGGGGCTCGATACTCGACCTGGCCGCGAATTTCCTGCAGGACCACGCGGCCGGCGGTCATTCCTGGTGGCGCCGATCCCGAGCCGCCACCGCCACCACCTCCGCGCTTGTACTTTCGATGACAACCACCCGCGAAAATCACCAACGGAATGAAAAGGAGGAGGACCAAACCATGTCTCGAAGTGAAGACGCTCTTCATAACCCAATCCCAAACTGTGCTCAATCGATGAGGCGCCTTCGACTTCCCATCGTCAAGCTGAATCATTCATCCAAGTGGAACACATTCCGGCCCAGATCAAAATTGCGCGGTGCGAGGCCAAAATCGTTGAAGCATTGCAAAGCCAAATCGGCGCTAGAAAATTGGGCGCGTTGGAGTTGAACTCGTCACCCGAGATGCGCTCGAGATGCGCCGAGATGTGTGCCCTTCAAACGGAACGCGCGTGGTCGCATCACGAGATTGCCTTAAGCGCAGATTTCCGCACACTCACCCCAATTCATGACGGCTGCGGAAGCTTTAATCCTTGCGAGTGCCGCCGGCGCGGCGGGCGTCATCAATGCGGTGGCCGGGGGCGGCACACTGCTCACCTTTCCGGCGCTGATATTCGTCGGCACCTCACCCATTGTGGCGAACGCCACGAGCACTCTGGCATTGGTGGTCGGCACGGTCGGAAGCGTGTTTGGTTATCGACGGCAAATCGCTGAGGTCAAACCTTGGCTGAAGCGGTTTATGCCCGTGAGTTTGTTAGGCGGATTGCTCGGGGGCATCCTTCTGACCATTACCGAAGAGGAACTCTTCGCCAGGATGGTGCCGTTCCTGATTTTGTTTGCCACGCTCGTTTTTCTCGGCCAGGGCGCGTTTCGCCGCTTTGCCGGGTTCAAAGACAAATCCGAGACCACCACCCAGCCGCATCAACGAATCCTGTGGGCGGCCATTCTCTTTCAATTTCTCGTCGCAGTTTATGGCGGCTATTTCGGAGCCGGCATTGGCATTCTCATGCTGGCATCGCTTGGCTTTTTGGGTCTGACAAACATCCACCAGATGAATGGGCTCAAGACCGTGCTCGGTTCTTTAATCAATCTGGTGGCCGCGGTTTATTTCATTTTTGCGGGACTGATCGACTGGCCAAAAATGTTGGTGATGATGGCCGCGGCGGTGGTGGGGTATTACATCGGAGCCCATTTTTCGCAACGCATACCGCAAAAGCGCGTGCGGCAATTGATCACGGCCATTGGCTTTCTGATTTCAGCGGCGATGTTTTACGACCAGTTCGGCTGAGCGCATGCCCCGGCCGGCCGCCGCGCGCACCCGGATTGGGACGCCAGTCAGGCGGCGCGCGCGGGCGAGGCGCGGCGGGCGGCCGGCCTCCGCGCGAGAATTTTTGCCCTTGCCAGGCGCCCGCTAAAGTGTAAATAAGACACTAACATTTTTGTCCGGCTTATGAACGCTTCGTCAACTGTCCCGTGGCCGTCGCCCGCGCTTTGGACCGATCTGTATGAGTTGACCATGGCCTATGGCTACTGGAAATCGGGCACGGCCGAAAAAGAAGCCGCCTTCAACCTCCTCTTTCGCAAGCATCCGTTCCGCGGCGGCTTTACCATTGCCTGCGGGCTGGAAGACGTGATCCGCCGGTTGCTCGAATTTCGTTTTGAGGAAGAGGACCTGCGCTACCTCGCGACGCTGAAAGGCGCCGACGATCGGCCGCTGTTTGCCGGCGAGTTTCTCGAGGTGCTTCGAGGAATGCGCTTCGCCTGCGATGTGGACGCCATCCCGGAAGGAACGATTGTCTTTCCGCATGAGCCGCTCGTGCGCGTGCAGGGGCCGATCATGCAGGCGCAAATCATCGAAACGCTGCTTTTGAACCTGATCAATTTTGAAACGTTGATCGCCACCAAAGCGGCGCGGGTTTGCCTGGCCGCCCAGGGAGAACCGGTCCTCGAATTCGGGTTCCGCCGCGCGCAAGGTGTCGATGGAGCATTGACGGCCAGCCGCGCCGCTTACATTGGCGGATGCGCCGGCACATCCAATGTGCTCGCCGGAAAAGTGTTGGGCATCCCGGTGAAAGGGACGCACGCCCATAGCTGGGTCATGTCGTTCGATTCCGAACTGGAAGCTTTCGAGGCCTATGCCGAGGCGATGCCGAACAACTGCATCTTTCTGGTGGACACTTACCACACGTTGGATGGCGTACGCAAAGCCGTGCAGGTGGCGCAACGGTTGCGCGGGCGCGGCCATGAAATGATTGGAATCCGCCTCGATTCCGGCGACCTCGCCTACTTGAGCATCGAAGCGCGCAAGATTTTGGATGCCGGCGGATTTCCCCAGGCGGTGATCACCGCGAGCAATGATCTGGATGAGCACATCATTCGCAGTTTGAAAGAGCAGGAAGCGAAAGTCTCGGTTTGGGGCGTGGGCACAAAGCTGGTCACCGCTTACGATGAGCCGGCTTTGGGCGGTGTTTATAAACTGGTCGCTCTGCGGCAACCGGGAGAGAAATGGCAGCCCAAAATCAAGCTGTCCGAGCAGGCCATCAAAACATCGATTCCCGGGCGGCAACAAGTGCGCCGCTTCAAGTCAGAGACCGAGTATTTGGCGGATATGATTTACGACATTGAACGCGCCGTGCCCGACGAATGCACCATGGCCGATCCGTTCGATGCCACGCGCCGCAAGCGCATTCCCAAAGGAACACCATTCGAAGATTTGTTGGTTCCTGTATTCCGCGCCGGACAACTCGTTTACCGGCGTCCCAGCCTCGATGAAATCCGGCAACGTGTCCGGCAACAACTGGCCAGGTTTCATCCTGGCGTGAAGCGGTTCATGAACCCCCACCAATATGCGGTTGGTTTGGAACTCGGTTTCCATGAAACGCGCACCGAACTGATCCTGCAGGCGCGCGGAAAAAACACCAGCCCACCTTCTGCGGAATGAATGCAATGCGAGCCAATGGTGCGTCGCCGTCCAACGCCTCTCCGGACGCGACCGCGCATTCAACGAAAGCAGTCACACCCGAAATGTTTCCGCTGGTGGATGGCCGTGTGCGCACCCGATCGCTCGAAGTGCATATTGTCGATCATTGTAATTTGCGCTGTTGGGCTTGCTGTTCGCTTTCTCCTTTTTTGCCCAAATGGTTCATCGATCCGGCGGACCTCGAGCGGGATCTCAGCCGGGCCAAACGCGCGCTCGCTCCGACCTGTTTCAAGCTGGTGGGCGGAGAACCTTTGCTCCATCCGCAAATTCTCGAATGCCTTCAAATCGCGAGAGCCAGTGGAATTTCCGGAATCATTTCCGTAACTACCAACGGATTTCTGCTGCCGCGAATGGCCGATCGTTTTTGGGAATTGATCGATGCGATGACCATCTCGCTTTATCCGCAGCCAGCTTTGCCGGAACCCACGCGCCGGTTGGTCGAGCAACGGGCGCAGCGGCATGGGTTCCAGGTGAACTGGAAACGGCAAAATGAATTTGCGGACATGGATTTGGTGGAAGCCAGAGTCAACGATGCGGAAACCGAAATGGTTTATGCGAACTGTTGGTTGAGACGCCGTTGCCACATCTTAAGCCGCGGAAGATTTTATGCCTGCACGCGTCCGCCGCATTTTGCGACTTTATTTCAGGCCCATGCCCGCTTTGAAAAGGATGGCATTCCGCTCTCGGAAGACGCAGGGCTGGCGGAGAGGATTCGCGAGTATCTCTTGCGCAAAGAACCGCTCGTCGCTTGCCTATTCTGCAATGGCGGCGATGCGCCGACACGTCCGCATCGCCAGTTGAGTGCCGACGAAGTCAGCCAACGCATCGCTCAGTCCTTATGAAATGGATCGGCTCGAGCGCCCCGTATGGATTGTATCCCTGGTACTACCGGGAAGATATGCTTGCCGCCAGCCCAAGCATCCGTGAATTGCTTGCTTTCGGAGCCGAGAGGGAGCGATTCCAGAATTCGCCGCTGGTTCGAAAGTCCACTTTTGATTCAACGCTGCCTGAGTCGTCATTCCATTTGCAATCGGCGGGAAACCAGCGCCGCGCTTTTGGAGCGTGGGGCTCTCCAGATTTTTTGACGGAGCGGAACGCGACTCACTTTGCATGGGACCGAATGGGGATCGAGCAGTACCTGGCGCGTTCGCCTGATGGATGCACGACGTGTCTTGCCGGAATCAAAATGGTTCCTGCGGAAATGGGATTGTATTCCAATGGATCGAATTGGTGCTTGCGCCCGTTGCCGGGGGGAGCGCAGCCGGTTCCTCTAACGCAAGCGTTGCGCGTGGCTGTGGAACAATTGCTTGCCGATGGGAAACGGGCGGTCATCTGCTTGAGCGGGGGGTTGGATTCGGCGTTGTTGCTGGCCTTGATTCGTGAGGCCGGCGGGATGGATGTTCCCTGCTGCACGCTCGCCACCGGCATTCCGAACTACTGCGAGCTCGAGCAAACTCGCGCGACGGCCCGAGCGCTGGGCGTTTCCGAAGTGCAGATTATTTCCGCTACTTCCGAAGATTTCATAAAACTTTTGCCGCAAGCCATCGCTGCGATCGAGGCGCCGATTTACAATTTGCATCCCATCTCGAAACTTTTTCTCGCCAGCGCGCTCAAGGAACAAGGCTTCGAAGTGATGCTCACAGGAGATGGCGCCGATCAGATCTTCGCCGGGGCCGATGGACGGAATTATTTGCCGTTGATCGGAGCATTGGTGCGATCGGTGGGGATGGAATTGCGCACTCCTTTTTTACATGAAGCGGTGATCGCGGCGGCGCGGCACCAGGCTGATTCTGACAAATCGGTTTTGCGCCGGGCCGCGACTCGGCTGCTCCCGCCCGAGGTGGTGAATCAAAAGAAAACTCCGCGCTTGTTGCCGCCCCTCGATCTGAACCGCTATTGGAATCAGTCGATGGCGAGAAGGCTAGCGGAATGGATCGAGCGGCCCATTCCAGACAACGAGCCCGGACCAGAACGGACGCTTTGGACGACGCTGATGTTGCTCGAGCGTTATTTCCACGGAGAAAGCTGATGTGCGGAATTGCTGGAATCATTCGCTTTGATCGGCCAGCTCAGGAATCGGAACTGCCGCTGCGCGCCATGCTGCGCAGCTTGCGCCATCGTGGACCGGATGGCGCCGGATATTACTTCGGATGCCAGGCCGCGCTGGGCAATAGCCGCCTGTCATTCCTCGATAAAACGCGCGGTTCGCAACCGATGGTGAGTGCGGATGGACGGTATGCCATCACTTACAATGGCGAAGTTTACAATTTTCGCGCGTTGCGCCGCGAGCTCGCCGCGCAATGGACGTTTCTGACCGAATGCGACACGGAAGTTGTGCTCGCGGCCTGCGCGATCTGGGGCGCCGGCGGAGTGCAACGGCTCAACGGGATGTTCGCCTTTTTCTTTTGGGACAATGAGCAGCGCTGTGGTTTTGCGGCGCGCGACCGGCTCGGGATCAAACCGCTCGCTTACACGGGCGATGGCACGAGTTTTTCCTTTGCTTCCGAGGCCAAGTCGTTGATCGGCATCCGCCCCGGCCGGCCGAAACCCAATGTGCTGGCCGTTTTGGAATACCTCGTGGCGCCGTACTTCAGTGGGGTGTCCGACTCGATGTTCGATGGCATTCAGTATTTGGCCCCGGGTGAATTGCTTCGTGTTAGCGCCGGCGGAATGCACCTCGAACGTTGGTGGGATTACGCGTGCCACCAGGAGTTGCGCAGGGACAAACACGAGCTGGAATTCGAATTGCGTTCAGCTTTGCGAACCGCCGTCGAAGGAACGCTCAATACGCCGGAACCGGTCGGCGTTTTTCTGAGCGGCGGTCTCGACTCCACATTGATTGCCGCGCTGGCCGCGCGCTCGAGCTTGCCACCGCGCCGGGCCTTCACCATTCAATTTTCCGATCAGGCGCGATTTGATTACGACCGCTCGCTGATCGTGAAATCAGACGACACCCCATTTGCAATCGAGGCGGCGGCCGGCCTGAAAATTCCTCATCAACTCGTGCAAGTTCGTCGCGCTCACCTGCTGAAAGATCTTCAGATGCTGGCGCAGATCGACGATGCCTTGCCCGCGTGGGAGCAGGAGCTGGCGCAACATTACCTCGCGCGCGCGGCGTGCCGCTCGTGCAAAGCCGTTCTCGTGGGCGATGCCGCGGATGAAACGCATTACGGTTATTCTTTCCTTCTTGATGAGGCTGCGGTGCGATCGCCGGCCGGAATTCTGAATCGTTTTGGTGCGGCGCCGGTGCGGCGCGATTTGCTCGAATCCCCCATCAAATTCTTTGACGAGCGTTACCGCGGTGTTGCCGGCGCGGCCGGGCATGATTGGGAGACGCCGCTGAATCGACTGCTCGCCACAACCTATCTCATCGTGAAACGCTGGCTGCCGCGCCTGCTGCACAATGGCGACATTCACACGATGGCCTACTCGCTTGAAGCTCGTGTGCCGTTCGGCGATATCGATTTGATCGAACTGGCGCGCACCGTTCATCCGGCCCTCGGTGTCACGTGCGACGGCGAAAAACTCCTGCTTCGTCAGGCGGCCGCCGGGCTGATGCCTGAACCCAATCGTCTGCGCCGCAAATCCGCTTTGCCGAAAGACCAATGGACGGCTGAAGTTTATCAAACGGCTGTGCGCGAAGTTTTGAATGAGAACGGCGCTTTCCTTGGAGCGTTTCTCGATGTGAAGCCAATCCACGAACTCTCGATGCCGGGAAGGCGGATCACCGAAACCGAGCGCGCGCTGCTCTTCCGGGTTCTCGCGCTCCATTACTGGTCGCAAATTTATCACGTGCAAATGCCATGAAACGTTTTCTCTTTACCGTCATTCCGGAAAAGGGCCACGTGAATCCAATGATCGGCCCGGCCATGCGCTTGCAGGAGCGCGGTCATCACGTGGCATTTCATGCGCCTCGGGATATCTCGGCACAATTGCGCGCGGCCGGATTGATGCAGTTGGATTCAGGCGCGGCACCGGTGCCGCCCTCCGATTTGAATCGCGGCGCGTTTTTTGCGGAAAAGGTTCTCGATCAACATTGGCTCCGCGGCTGGATCAAAAATATGCTTGTTGACGAAGTGCCCGACCAGATCGAGCCGATGCGTCGAGCGCTGCGTGACTGGCAGCCGGATGTCGTCGTGACCGATCCGATGCTTTATGCGGCGGCCATTGCCGCAGCATTGGAAGGGGTGCCATGGGTGGCGGTTTCGAATTCACTAAATCCCGTGCTCGATGCCGAGGTAAAGAGCGAGTTGCTGGAGACGGTGCGGTGGCTTTCGCCTGCGCGCGAGGCGTTGTTTGCTCGTTTCGGCATCGAAGCCCGATTCCGCGGCTGCGATCTTCTTTCTCCTTGGCTGACGATTGCCTTCACGACCGAGGAGTTCATCGGTTACGGCGTTCCCGGTGTGGCCATGGTTGGGCCTTCAATCCCGCCAGGAACGCGAGGCGATGAAACACCGTTCTCATGGGAAAAACTGCGGGAGGATGGACGCATTGTTTACATGTCGATGGGAAGCCAGATCTATTACCAGCCCGAGTTCTTTCGGAAGATGATCCGCGCGAGCGCAGATCTCGATGTGCAATTGATTTTGTCTGTGAACGAATTGCTGGGCAGTGCCGTTTTGGGCGACTTGCCTTCGCACGTTTTAACCTGTCACTACGCGCCGCAACTCGAACTGTTGAAGCGGGTGCGCGTGCTCATCACTCATGGCGGAGCCAATTCGGTGATGGAGGCGATTTATTTCGGTGTGCCGCTGCTCCTCTCGCCCATCTGCAACGACCAATTTCATCAAGCGCATTATCTTCGCCGCTGCGGTGCGGGACGAGTTCTGGATTTGAGGACAGCCTCGGTGCAAGCGTGCCGTGAGGTTTTGTTGGAATTATTGCATTCGGCGGAAATCCGATCGGCCATGGCGCGCCTTTCCAAATCCTACCAGCGGGACGGCGCGAGCGAAGCGGCAAAGTGGATCGAACAAATGGCCTGCGAGCGCGCATGAAAACTTCTCAGATTTCATTTTGTCTTTGGCAGTCTTTGGCATGAACCCAGCCCTGCGCATTGTCATCACCGCCCGAAACGAAGCCGCAGCCATCGAAGCGTTTCTCAGTTCTCTGCTGCGTTCGGTTGCTTTCGCCGAAGCGAAATGGCCGGTGCAATATGAAATCTGGGCCGTTCTCGATGAATGCCACGATAACACTGAGCGCATGGTTCGTCGGTGGCCGCGCGTGACCATCCACCATTCCCGTGGAGGCAAAGTGGAAGCGCAACGGCGAGGGGTGAGTGCGGGACCGTTCACGATTTTCTCGGATGCGGACATTCTGCTGGGAGAGAATGTGGTGTGTTGTGTGACAGAAGCGATGTGGAATGACCCGGCGTTGCAAGTGGCCTATCCCGCGAAACGGCCGTTGCTTCCGCAGCGCCGCACGCTGATGGCGGAAGCGCTTTACTGCTACAATCGCGCGAATGGATTTCAGGAGCGCCGCCGATATTTCAACGGGAAGTTCTTTGCCATTCGGCAATGGCACATTCCCACTCGATCCGAGCTGGAACCGCGCTTGCGGCAGTTGCCGTTGGATCGGTTTTATGATTTCCATGCCGGCATGCGCGTGGACGATATTTACTTGTCCCGCGACGTTTTGCAGCGGCATGGGGCGGACGCCATCCGCGAAATTGCCGAGGCGGAAATTCTCTATCGCCCTCCGGAAACATTTCGCGGCATGTACCGGACCTACCACCGCATGCGCCTCGAGATCGAGCGGCTGAATCGTTTGTTCCCCGAAACGGCCCCGGCGCATCAACAGCGGCGCTATGATTGGGCTGCGGTTCGTCTCGCTCCGGCACGCGATCGCTGGCTCTGGCGGTATTTCCGAATGGCGCTCGCGCTTTGCCAAGTCCGATATGCTTGCGAAAAATTCTATTACCAACACCTGGCCTCAGAGGCATGTCCCCCGTGGAAACCGATTCTCGAAACCAAACAATTAACTTGCTCCGAGTGAAACGTCCCGACTTGTGGCCGCTGGAAATCTGGGATCTGACCATGGGCGAGGACGGGCGGATTCTCTGGGATTTCATGGAGCAACCGGACTTTGCGGCGGCCCTGATCGCATCGCTCGAAACATTGCGAGCGGGCGCAGCGCGTTCGCGTACTGACGGGCCATTGCCAGGAATCGTCCGAGACTT
>JBFMDG010000008.1:0-32810 GCA_040754135.1 Verrucomicrobiota bacterium | reverse complement strand
CGGCCAGAACGCAACGGAAATAAGATCAAGCGTGTGGACTACGGGGAAATTGCTGCGGCTTATAAAGCCGCGCTCCGGCCGTAGCGCGTGGCTACGCGCGGAGCGCGGGTCTGCGACCCGCAGCAGTTTGGCTCGGCGAGGACGCATCGGTAAATAAGATCAAGCGTATTGACTCCGGGCAAGTTGCTGCGGCTTGTAAAGCCGCGCTCCGAATGACTCCGGGGAAGCTGCTGCGGCTTATAAAGCCGCGCTACGGCGCGCTTTCAATGCGCGCCAAAATGCAGTTCCACACCTTTGCCAAAAGCGTCGCCAATCGTTTCCGGCAATTTCCAACGATCGGGATGCCGATCCGGGTTGAAGAGCGCAACCGGCACATGGTCGGCAGCGAGCGCCACCGCTTCAGGAATATCGAGCACCCGCAACACATTTAAATAATCCGGCACGCGCCACGATACCTTCTCCGTTTTGCTGGAAAGCGGCGGTTCGTGCGAAAGGGGCAACCGCATCAACTCAATCCGGGCGAGGGTTGGTTCGAAAACCGCCGCGTAAAGCGCGTTCACAGCCATAGTTTGATCGGCGGCCAACGTGACGGGCACTTTGCTGGTGACCGAATTCTCGCGCAATGCCGCCAGGCCACGCCGAATATCCCAAACGCGCATGCCATCGAGGGTTTGGCCAAGCAGCAGGTAGCGGCGGACTTCGTGGTTTTGCTTGCGCGTTGCTGGCGCAGAAAACGAACCGCGCGGGATCAGCACCGCGACCGCCGTCGCATCGATGCGGACACGATTCAAATAGCCGTCGATTTCAATTGGAACGGTTTTGCTGGTCGATTCGGGTTTCGCTGATCCTTGCTGCAAGTGGTGGCCTATGAACTCCCCAACTTTTTGAAAGATGGCCGATCCGACATCGAGATCCTTCACCTCGAATCGCAACTGCTTGAAATTTCCATGCGCCGGTTTGAGCAGCAGCATGGTTAAGGGCACGTGCGGCTGGCTCTGCATCTGCCAGCGTTCGATGGCGATTCCATCCTTTTCCCCGACCCGTTCCATTTTGAGATCCAGCGAGTCCGCGGCAGCCGGCCAGCCACGAAAAACTTTTTCTTTCAAAGCCATCCTCCATTGATCTCGTTGTGCGTGCCACGCTTCGCGTGTGGATGGCACCGGCGCAGGCCCTGCCGCAGGAACAAAGGTGTGATGAATCGTCCTGACGCGTTCGTCCTTCGGCAACTCGGCAAACACTTTCAATTCCTCCGGCTGCAAACATTTGGTCGCCGCCATTTCGATGATTGGATCTTCGCCCTTGAGATGCTTATTGAACCAGCGGAACACGGGCAATTGCAGATCTTGCGTGTCCTTGTGCGGCCCCTCAGTGATCAACACGCCCAGGTTCGTGCTCGCGCCCATGAGACGGTAAATGCGAGCGACGTGCTGATGAATGCGCATCACGCCGTCGAGCGGGAAGATGGAATCCTTGTCGGAATTGCAGATGAGCAATGGCCGCGGCGCCACCAGCGCCGCCACTTGCGCATAATCCCAGCGATAGGTGTTCACCGTGTACATGCAATCGCAATGCCCCTCGACCGCGCCGTCCACAATATGATTCTGCAAATCGGTGATGCCGGCGACCGGCGCGGCGGCCTTGACTCGATCATCGAGAGCCGCCAGCCACCAACTGTAGGCGCCGCCGCCCGATCGGCCGGTGACGCCCAGGCGCGCCTGATCCACTTCCGGGCGGGTCACGAGGTAATCGAGCGCGCGGATGCTGTTCCAGGCTTCGACTCCCGCGGGAGTGTAGCCGCGCGAGTTCCACCACCACATGCCTTCGCGGTTGGTGCCGTGATGCAGGCCTTCGATTTCTCCCAACTGAATCGTGTCGATGATCAGGCAAGCATAACCATGGCGTGCGAACCAGACGCCGTGATGATGGTAGGTGACTTTGTTCCCGTAGCTGATTCCGTTTTTCACAACCGGTCCGTGGCCGCAGACGTAAAGAACCGCCGGCAAAGGTTTCTCGATTTGTTTGGGCAAATAAAGATTCGCCGTGACGTAAAGGCCGGGCATCGATTGAAAATGAAGTTTCTCGACGACAAAAGTGTCTTTCTCGATTTTGCCAGTGATCACAGGTTGCAAATCGCTGCGTGGCGGCCGTGGAGAAAGCGACAACATCTCGAATAGTTGCTCGCGGTATTGATCACGGCGGGCCAGCCAATCTTCGAGCGTCTTGATTTCCGCAAGGCAGGAGCGTTCTATTTTTTCCGTTTCCACTTCGAAATACCGGGCGAGGGTTGGATCAGGAATGGCCCACGGATTCGCCGCAAAAGCCGGGAGAGAAAAAATGCAGTGGCCAAGGAAAAGAGACAGGACCAATCTCGGATTCATGGAATTTGAGCATGCGCATCCCAGGCAATGGCAGCAAGGTTTTCCTGCATTCCTGCTTTACGCACGCGCGATTTCGCGCTACGTCCTTACCACTCCATGATGCCGCTCGTCATTTCATCGGTCACGCGCTGCCGCTCCGTCCCATGAATGCGAAGCGATCCTCCTTTCGTGTGGTGAAAGCGCTGCTCATAGGCGGCCTCCTCCTTTTGCTCGCCTTGATGGCTGTGCCCAATTTCGTCAAAGCACGCGTGACGCGCTCCTGGAGCAGTTGCCTGTTTTACCTCATGTGGATCGAACAAGCGAAGCTGCTCTGGGCAGCTGACCAGGGCAAATCCTCGACCGATATTCCAAACGAAGCCGAGTTAAAAACCTGGATGCAAAAAATCAGCCCGCGTTGGAATGGCGAAGTAATCCAGCGTCCGCTGCCCTTCGATCAATCCGGCAAGCTCCGACTCGAAATGATCTGTCCCGCAGGTGGCCGAATTGAAATCGGACCTGTGGGTAAACGAGCTTCCTGCACCCTGGGCCGTTGGGATGAAGAACACTTTCAGTCATGTTATGGCGCGAAGCAGTGAATGCCCTGCCCTGCTCCTGGCGGCCGCGGTTGGATTCACCGTCCTCTCCTCCCATGCCGCGCCCTGGAAACGATTCACCATCGACAACGCCTCGAAAGGCGCCGATGGCGTCCGTCTGGCCGACGCCAATGGCGATGGTTTGCCGGATATCGTGACCGGCTGGGAAGAAGGAGGCACGGTTCGAATTTGTTTTCACCCGGGAACGCCGAAAGTCCGCGCGCCCTGGCCAAGTGTCACAGTCGGTCAAGCGCCGAGTGTTGAAGACGCGGTTCTGGTGGATCTCGATGCCGATGGCGCATGGGATGTCGTGAGTTCCTCCGAGGGAAATGCTCGCCGCATCTCCGTCCATTGGGGACCACCAAAACGCGATTTGCTCAAATCCGAACAGTGGAAGACGGAAGTCTTGCCCGCTTCCGAACTCAAGATGAAATGGATGTTTTGTCTTCCGCTCGATCTCGATGGCCAACACGGTCCCGATCTGGTAGTCGGCGGCAAGAATCAAGGCGCGCAGCTCGGCTGGTTCGAATCGCCAGTAAATCCACGCCTCCTGGATGAATGGAAATGGCATCCCTGGCGCGAGGCCGGATGGATCATGTCCATCGTCGGCGCGGACATGGACCACGACGGCGATCGCGACGTGGTGTTCTCGGATCGCAAGGGAGAGCGAACCGGTTGTTACTGGCTGGAGAATCCCGGGCCAAATGCGGCAGCTTCAACGCGGTGGACCGAACATCTCATCGGTGCAGCCGGACGCGAAGTGATGTTTCTTACTTTGGCGGATTTCGATCGAGACGGACTCGATGACGTGCTGGTGACCACGAAAAAAGAAATTGTTTTTTTGCACCGCTCGGACCGGCTAGGGCGGAAATGGGCGACGCACTCGATTCCAGTTCCCTCGACGGCGGGCGGCGGCAAAGCGGTTGCCGCAGGCGATTTGAATCTGGATGGGCGACTCGATATCGCACTGACTTGCGAAGGCGCCAATCAGAAATCGGGCGTCATCTGGCTCTCCTATTCGAGCTCGCCATTTGCATCCGATTGGAAAGCGCATGACATCAGCGGGCAGGATGGCGTCAAACACGATTTGATCGAACTGCTCGATTTGGATGGCGACGGTGATTTGGATGTGTTGACCTGCGAGGAAACACGCAATCTCGGAGTCATTTGGTATGAGAATCCGAATGGGAAAGGGCAGAGGGCACAGGGCAAAGGGCAGAGGGCAAAGGGCAAAGGGCAGAGGGCAAAGGGCAAGGGGCACAGTGCAGAGGGGGAAGAGCAATGAGTGAGGAGTGAGGGCTGATGAAAATTTTAGGTTTCAAAAATATTCTGGCATTGGGGTTGACGACCGGTGCGGTGATGGCGGCGGATGTGGTGGTGCGCGACGCGACGGAGTTTCGCCGCGAACTCGGCTCGGCCAAACCCGGCACACGTCTCCTTTTGGCGCCCGGCGAGTACGGAGGCGGTTTTCTTTTTGCGAACGTGCGCGGCTCCAGTAACGCACCCATTGTTGTTGCCGCTGCTGATCCGGTGAAACCCCCTTCCATCCGCGACATTCAATTCACCGATCCCGCGTTTCTGGAACTGCATCATCTTACGATTGCCGGTTGGTCAGGGAACGGTTTGAACATCGACGATGGCGGCTCGTTTGACACGCCAGCGCATCACATTGTATTGCGAGGCCTCACCGTCACCAATGCAGGGATCACGGGGAATCGCGATGCCATCAAAATGTCCGGCGTGATCCATTTTCGCGTGGAGAACTGCGCCATTGCCGGCTGGGGCACCGGCGGCGGTTCCGGCGTGGACATGGTGGGCTGTCATCACGGAGTGATCTCGAGCAATGTTTTTCGACACACCGACACCACGGGCAGCACTGGCGTCCAGGGCAAAGGCGGCACGAGCGAAATCGTAATTCAACAAAACCGCTTCGAGAATGCGGGGGGCCGCGCCATCAATATCGGCGGCAGCACCGGACGACAGTTTTTCAGGCCGGCACTGGCATCGCGTGGGAATCATTTCGAAGCGAAAAACATCCGTGTCGAAGGGAATACCTTCATCGGGAGCAGTGCCGCCGTCGCGTTTGTGGGAGTGGACGGCGCCACGGTGCGGTTCAACACGATTTACCGTCCCCTGCGCTGGCCTTTTCGAATTCTCCAGGAAACGAGCGCGCCGGATTTTGTCCCGTGCCGCAATGGACAGTTCACCGATAACCTGGTGGTTTTTCATTCGAGCGAATGGTCCTCGGGAGGAGTGAATATCGGTCCGAACACAGCGCCTGACACCTTTCAGTTTGCGCGCAACTGGTGGTACTGCCTGGATCAACCCGCCCGCAGTACTCCCCGATTACCCACGCGCGAACTCGAGGGCATTTACGGCCAACCCGTGCGGTTCCGCGATGTGGATCGAGGTGATCTTCGCGTGATCGACGATCATCCCAAAGCTGGCGCAGACGCATGGCCAGGCCTGGCCGCTCAGCCCGCACCTTGATTGCGGCTCGACTTCATCTTCGATTTTTACTCAACCGCAATTCGATCCGGTGCGTGATCAAATTCCCCCTTGCTGATCCGCGAGGCCGTGGGCTAGCTTCCACGGCATGTCTTTACCTGCGGATTATCACATGCATACCCCGCTCTGCCGCCATGCCATTGGCGAGCCGACCGAGTATGCCGCTCATGCCCTGCGCGTCGGATTAACCGAAATCGGCATGTCCGATCACAACCCCATGATTCGCGATGACTACGATGATTGGCACATGCAAATCGCCGAGCTCGACGCCTACGTCGAGAAGGTCCGCAAGGCGCAACGCGATCATCCCACCTTGTCGATCAAGCTCTCGCTCGAAGTGGATTATTTGCCCGGTCACGAAGATTGGATCCGCGAGCTGGCCGGACGCCATCCATGGGATTACCTGATCGGCTCGGTGCATTACGTGACCGACGAGTGGGATCTCGATAATCCCAAAAAAATCGCCGAGTGGGAACGGCGCCAGGCCATCGACGTTTGGACAGCCTATTTTGAACGGCTCACGCAGGCGGCTGAATCGCGCCTGTTCGAAATCATCGGCCACGCCGATCTGCCCAAAAAATTCTGCTTTTATCCGAAGGAAGATTGCACGCACCTCTTTGAGCAATTTTTGAAATCGGCGCGCGCTTCCGGTTGCGCCATTGAACTGAACACGGCTGGTCTGCGCAAGGATTGCAAAGAGATTTATCCCAGCCCGTCCATTCTCCAATTGGCCCAGCGCCTCGGCGTGCCCATCACTTTCGGCTCGGACGCCCACGCGCCCGGGGAAGTAGGCATGGATTTCCAACGCGCTGTCGATCTGGCCCGCGCTACCGGCTACACTCATTGCTGCCGGTTTACGCGGCGGGAAAAGAGTGTTACGGCCATCTGAACGCAGCCTGGGATGAGCGGCGTTCCTGTGGGGAAGAGGGGTGAAGATGAAACGGAATACAAATCCGACCGACAAGTCACTGAAGCGGAAACTTCTTCTCGGCTGGTTTCTGACGTTGACTGCCGCCGTGTGGAGTGTTTACGAGTGGGGCTTCGTCAACAATGGTCCGCAATATTTCCTCCCCGGCTGGCGCCGCATCGCGTCGGTTTTCGTGCTAAGCGTTTGCGGCGGGCTCCTGGTTTATTCGATCATGCAGCTTCCGGAAAACGTTCGTCGCCGCATTGCCTCGGCAGGGTTTGGCATGAGCGCTCTCCTCAATGCGGCGCTCTGGTTGTGGCTCCTATGGATAATCATCGCGGCCAGGGAATCGCTGGCGGCGACCGGTATGCTTGGGTGGTCCATCGCGTTGGTGACATTCCTTTTTCTGCTCGGAGTGGGCCTCCAAGCCATGATGTGGTGGCACTTCAAGAAACCACCCGTTCAAAGCACAGAGCCGTAAATCAAATCTGAATCCACACGCATTCGTGCCCCAACGCGTGAGCTGCCCTGCACTCTACGGTTTCTTTTTCTCTTCCGGTTTTGCATCCGGTTTGGCCTCGGGACCGATGCTGGACTTGGGCAAGTCGGCGGGCGCGTTGGCATTCAACTCCGCAAGGACGGCGTCGGTGAGATCATTTTTGCCATTGGTGTATTGAACGGTGGGAGTGTTGTTGCCCGTTTCACCCGAAGTATCGAGAACGAGATCGTAGCCACCGGCCTTGGCTTTGGTGGTGATCACGATATTGATTTCGCCGAGCAAAGTGGCGCGCAGCCGTTGTTGTTTGTTGCCGATGCGGGCGCGGCTGCCTTGAAGGAAATCATTGATTTCGCGCTCCATTTCTTTCAGGTCGTTGGCCTGCACCTGTCCTTTGGTTTTGAGCTTCTCGCGTTCCTCATTCGAGGTCGCGGAATCATTGACTTTTTCAACCAGCTGGCGGAACGCCTCGTTGGCCTTTTGATAGCGCTCGATGAGCTTGCGCAAATCCTGTTCGGCCTCGGCGGTGGTTTCCTGCAGCTCCGCCGATGAGACTTTGGTGCGCCAGTATTCATCAAAAGCTTTCTTGAGGTTGATGGTGGCGATTTTGGTTTGCGCGTGCAGACTGCAAGTCAACACAGCCAGGGCCAGCACAGTCACAAGTCGAATTTTCATGGTGAAATGAAATGGTGTCATTTTGATCGGCATCCGTGCAACCAGCATCAACGAAAGCGGTTTATGTTATTTGCTGATGCCGCGTTCGCTGGATCGGGTGAACTCTACCAGATGTTGAATTTCGGGCAATGCCGGTATTTCCGCTTCGATCCGCAGCAAAGCGTTCGAGATCGTCAGGCCATCGCGAAATAAAATACGGAACGCCTGCTTTAATGCGGCTTGCGCTTCTTCCGAAACGCCGTTCCGTTCCAGCCCAACTTTATTGATGGTGCGGGTCTCGGCCGGATTGCCATCGGCGAGCATAAAGGGCGGCACATCCTGAACCACTTTGGAACAACCGCCCACAATCGCCATCCGGCCGATGCGACAGAACTGATGCACCGCAGCCAATCCCCCAATGACGGCGTGGTCCTCGACGATCACGTGCCCGGCCAGAGTCGCCACGTTCGACATGATCACATGATGGCCGAGCTGCACGTTATGCGCGAGATGGCAGTAGGCCAGGATATGATTGTGCGAGCCCACGACCGTTTCTTCGCCATCGCCCGTGGCGCTATGAATAGTGACGTATTCCCGGAAAGTATTGCCGTCGCCAATGCGCGTATGCGTGGCGCCGCCTTTCCATTTCAGGTCCTGCGTTTTCAAGCCGATGCTGGCAAATGGAAAAATCTCATTCTCCCGTCCCAAAACCGTGTGGCCGTCGATCACCACGTGCGAATGAAGCCGGCAGCCTTCGCCAAGTGTGACGTGTTCGCCAATGACGCAGTATGGGCCGATCTCGCAATGCGCGCCGACGCGCGCTTGCGGATGAATGACAGCAGTCGGATGAATCATAACGGGCCAGGCACCCACTCAGGCGTCCACGAGCATGAATGTGACTTCGCCCTCACTGACGACGTCATTGTCAACGCGGCAGACTCCTTTGGCTTTGCCGATTTTCCCGCGGGTTTTGGTCAGTTCAATTTCGATGACCAACCGGTCTCCAGGGCGGACGGGTTTGCGCCATTTGACACTTTCGGCGGACATGAAGTAAGCGATTTTTCCGAAGTTATCGACCTGCCGCAGCATGAGCAAACCGGCCACTTGCGCCATGGCTTCGAGCTGCAACACACCTGGCATGATGGGATGCCCGGGAAAATGACCCTGGAAGAAAGGCTCGTTCACCGTGACGTTCTTCACCGCCGTGATGCGATTGCCTTCGATGCGGGTGACCTTGTCCACCATGAGGAAGGGATATCGATGCGGCAACACTTTCATGATGCCGTCCACATCGAGAGCGACCGGTTCTTCGGCGGAAGGTTGAGCGGGCGTGGAACCGTTTTCAGGGCGATCGGCCGCCTTGGCTGCGAGCGGAGGGGGCGGTGAAAAAGTTTGCGCCATTACTTTCGGCCGGCGCATTTGAGCCAGGATCTGCCGCGTCAATTCGCAATTGGCCGAATGACTCGGCTTGATCGCGATGATATGGCCCTGCAATGGGCAACCGAGCAAGGTGAGATCGCCGATAATATCGAGGATTTTGTGACGCACGAATTCATCCGGATAGCGGAGAGGTTCGGTGGTCAGAACGGCGTCGTCGCGAATGACGACCGCGTTTTCGAGACTGCCGCCTTTGATGAGGCCGTTCTTGATGAGGAATTCGATTTCCTCGTAGAAACAGAACGTCCGCGCGGAAGCGAGTTCGCGTTCCCATACTTCGGGCGTGATGTCGAGGCTGAGGAATTGCGTGAAGCGCCCCTTTTTATCGGCGCTGGTGCAACTGATCCGAAATCGGTCGCTGGGAAACACCGTGATGGTGGAATCGCCAATTTGTAAATCGATCGGAGCACTGACTTTGTAAGGCGCTTTTGCTTCCCCCTGAAGGACAGTGCCGGCCGTCTGAATCATCCGGCAAAACGCGCGCGAACTGCCGTCGCCGATGGGCGGCTCGTTGGCATCGAGTTCAATGATGGCATTGTCGATCCCGAACCCGGCGAAGGTGGCGAGCACATGTTCGACCGTATGGATTTTGACGTTGCCTTTGGAAAGGGTAGTGGACCGATTGGTTTCGCTGACATTTTCCACCTGAGCTTCGATCTCCGGTTTGCCCTCAAGATCGACGCGCCGGAAGCGGATGCCGGTATTGGGCGGAGCGGGGAGGAAAGTCAAGTTGACGCGATTACCGCTATGCAGGCCAATGCCTGAAAAGCTGATCGGTTCGCGCAGTGTCTGCTGTTGTAACACGCGGGCGATTAAACAGGAGCTCGCCTTAAGTTGGCAAGCTGCCTTTCAAAGGAAGACCTTCGGCATCGCAAAAGTGCCTGAGGCAGCTGCAGGGCCCCTCGAAATCACGCCTGGAATCCGGTTTTTCAAGAGGCGTTTGAGTTGTTGAAGTCCCCCAGGCGTTCAGCTAGATTGCGATCGTGTAATCCTGGCACAACCGTATCACCATCGCCAAACCATCATGAAAATTCACGTTGATGACTGGCGCTTCAACTCGGCTGAGAACGACATCCTGTTGTTGGATGTTTACCTGGACAATGGCCAGCATTCCCTCCTCGAAGTAAACCCCATTCGCAATCCTAAAATCGCCGGAGCGCAAATTCCGGAGATGATTGTCTTTTGCGAGATGCCGGGAGAGAAACTGACCGAAAGCACTTGTCCGGGACGCTGGATCTCACGGCCGCCGGACAAAACCTGCCCATGGAGCCACGTGGAAGTCCCCCCCGTGCTCATGCAGCAGATTTATGAACGGCTGGGCATGGTTCAACCCGTGAGCCAGACGCTTTCCTGATGGGCTCTGCTTGAGTTGCGCCGATTAACGAAGACCTGTTGGGTCCCGCGCCGAAGGTCCATGCCTCAGGATCGTGTCGCCACATGGCGAGTTTGTGCCGCTCACCCTCTCGACAAAGTTTCCGACAAGGGAAGGCCGCTCCGGACCGCGGCTCTTTGAGCCGCAGCGCTGGCCCGATGGCAAAACGCTCAGTTGCCACTGCGGGACCGAGTCCCGGGCTGAGGTTGGACATTTTGGAAACACACCTTTGCCGAAAAATTCGTCCCAAACTTTGTCCATGGATAATGTTTCGACAAAGATTTCGACAAGGTTTTCGACAACGGAACGCCTGTCCGGACCGCGACTCTTTGAGCCGCAGCGCTGGCCCGATGGCAAAACGCTCTGTTTATTTCAGCAACGCGTTCGCACCGAGGCAGCCGCTGCGGGACTTAGTCCCGCGGGTTCAAAAAGATTTCGAACACACTCGGTTTCCGGTATGAAAAGTGCCGTCGCTGCGCTATGATTTCGGCGCCCGTGCGCTGTCCGCCGCAAGTATGAAGATTGAAATGATGGTTGTTATGCGCCTCCAAAAACCGAGGCCTTCGCTGGGACGGATCGGGTTCGAACTGGCATGATTCGTTTCTTTTTGTGGCTCACTCTGGCGTTCCCCTGCCTGGCTCAGGTGGAACTGAATTCCAACTCGACCACGGCTTCGCCTGCTCCCACTTTGACCGGATCCAGTCTGGCCGCGACTGTGATCACGCCTCCTGCGCGCTTCGTCCAGTTCAAAGACAGTGCCTCGGCAACCTTTGATTCCGATCCCGATTCCGATGCTTTCAAAGGCGCGTGGGTGGTCCGCGATGAAGTCCTCGTTCGTTTCCGTCCGCAAGTGCCCGCGACGCGCCGGACGGCGACGCTGCATCGCTTCGGCGCGCAATGGCGGTTCTTCCAACCGGCACGGCGCGCGGATTTACAATCGGCTCCTGGCACAGCGCGTTCGCGGTTGGCGGATATCGCGTTGTTGAAGGTTCCGTCCGACGCCGATCTTGCTTCGGTATTGAAACGCTTGCGGCAAAACCCGGATGTCGAATTCGCGGAACCGAATTATCGCGTGCGGCTTTTTCAACAATCTCCCAGCGAAAAATTCCCGAACGATTTCGATCTCGGCAAACTTTGGGGCCTGCATAACACCGGCCAGTTCGAGGGCACGGCCGAAGCCGATATTGATGCGCCCGAAGCGTGGGCCCTCACCACCGGCAGCGCAGATGTCAAGGTGGCGGTGATCGACACGGGCATCGATTATTTTCATCCCGATCTCGCGCCCAATGTCTGGCGCAACCCCGGTGAAATTCCCGGAAACGGCCTTGATGACGATACCAACGGTTACATCGACGATTTTCATGGATACGATTTTGTGTCCGATGACAGCGATCCGATGGATGACCAAAGCCACGGCACGCATGTGGCGGGCACGATTGGAGCACGGGGCGACAACAAAATCGGGATCAGCGGCGTTTGCTGGACGGTGACGTTGATGGCGGTGAAAGCTTTTGATGAAACCGGCAATGGCACGATTTCCCAGGTCCTGGATGCGATCCGATATTCAGTAGGCAATGGCGCCCGGGTGATTAACGCCAGTTGGGGCTTGGATGAAAAAAGCCGCGCCTTGCACGAAGCCGTGCAGGAGGCCAATGCCGCCGGTGTGCTGTTCATTGCCGCCGCTGGCAATGATCATAACGACAAAACCATTTTCCCGGCAGCCTATCCGGAAGTGCTGGCCGTCGCCGCCACTGACAATCGTGATCGGCGCGCATTTTTTTCCAATTACGGAACGCAAGTCGATCTGGCGGCCCCGGGGGAAAACATTTATTCCACAATCCCGAACAACCGCTACGAGTTTTTCAATGGCACTTCGATGGCGACGCCGCATGTCGCCGGTGTGGCCGCACTCGTTTTCTCGTTGCACCCCGGCTTCACGCATGAACAGGTCAAGACGGTGCTGCGCAACGCCGTCGAACCGATCGCCACGGACAAGTTTATCGGCGCGGGGCGATTGAACGCCGCCAAAGCCGTGCGGGTACTCGCTCCCCTGCCCGACGTGCAGTTGCAAGCGCCCCCCACATGCCAGGGCACGGTCACGTTTCGCGGCACGGCCCAAGGCAAAGATTTCGTCGAATATTTCGTCGAATACGGCTCCGGAAACTCTCCGACGAACTGGACTGAATTCCACCGGTCGAATGTGGCCGTTGCCGATGGAATTCTCGTTCCCTCGTTCTTCACGCCAACGTTGGATGACGGAACTTACACATTTCGCGTCACCGCGCTCGATCGTTTCGGGCAAGCGGCTTCGGACAAGGCCATTGTTCAAGTGAGCAACGCGCAAATTACTTTTCCATTAAGCAATGATGTGCTCCGGAGCGGCGAGATGCTTTCGATTCGCGGCACCGTTTTTGGTCCGGGCAAAACATTCACTTTGGAATACGCGGCTGGCGCCAAACCCGGTCCGTGGCGAAGCGAAGGCATCCGGCTCGTCGGCGAAGGAAAACAGGAAATTTTGAACGATGTGCTGGCGACGTGGGATACGAGTTTGGTTGCACCGAATGAGTTCTATACCCTTCGACTTACCGCCAAAACTCCGGGCCGCAGTGATCGGGAAGTCTCCGTGCACCTTGTTTATCTTGATCAACACTTGAAACCCGGCTGGCCGGTTTATCTCCCTTTCTCCGGAGAATTCCCTGCCGAACAATGGCGCGAAATCACCGTCGCAGATCTCGATCATGATGGCTTCAAAGAGCTCGTTCATTTGGATCATGGAAACTCCGACGACGCTCCGGCGCGCCTCACGGTGTTCGCGCATGACGGGCAATTGCTCTGGTCGCGCGTTCTCGACAGCGACGCGCCTTACACCGATGTGCCGGTGATTGGCGATATCGACAACGACTCACGTGAGGAAATCTTTGTCGATGTCGGCGGCCGGGGGCGGCTCTTCGCGTTTCGGCATGATGGCACGCCGATGGCGGGCAATTGGCCGGTGACTTTGGAAGCGAAGAATGTTGGCAAAGTCATTGCCGATTTGAACGGGGACGGCATTTCCGAGCTGATTACTTATTCGCAGGATGCGACATTCAACTCGGCCACGGAAAATCGACATTTGACCGTGTGGGATTCGAAGGGAAGCGTCCTGGCCCGCTGGGAGATTCCTTCGTGCGACACCACCACGGACGCGCCGGAAATGATGCCGGCCGTGGGCAATCTCGATCAGGAACCTGATCTGGAAATTGTGGCCGTTTACGGCTGTTTCGGCGTTGCCGCCTACAAGCTCAATAAACCGTCGGGTCCATTGTGGACCGCTTTTGGCGGCCGGTTTGTTTCATCACCAGTGGTTGCCGATCTCGATCATAATGGCAGCAACGAAATCGTCATTGGAGCTTATGACCCCGCTGGAAAAACTTTCGGCGGCATTTACCTGTTCGATTCGAGCGGAAGAATTTGGCCGGGCTGGCCAGTGCTTTTGCAGGAGTCGTTTGTTTCGCCCGCAGCGGTCGGTGATCTCAATGGAGATGGCCGGCTGGAAATCTGTCTTGCCAGTTGGGAAACGCGCAAGCTCCACCTCGTGCAGCTCGACGGTTTTGAAGTGCCGGGCTGGCCCATCGGACCGTTTAACAAATCCGGTTTGAAAGCGCCCCCGATGATCGGCGACGTCAATGGTGATGGCGCACCGGATGTGGTCGTCGCCTCACCCGGATTTCTTCTGCTCGTGACGATCGCAGGAGATACAAGCCAGGCCGGAGGCATCAAAGCCTGGACGTACAATGGCAATCCGATCGTGTTGTCCGGCCGCGACACCATTCCGGGATTGGTGATTGAAAGTTCCATTTTGAAAGCGGGCTCGGTCAATCTGACAGATCTAGACGGCAACGGTAAACTCGATCTGGTGGCCGCGTCATTGCAAGACATGGCTTACGCGCCGGTGGGCACGCGGGTGACGCGCAAGTATCGGAGCAGCGTTTATGTTTGGGAACTCGACTCACCTTACGCGGCGGAAAGCATGCCCTGGCCGGCTTTGCAAAAGGACGCTCGGCACAGCGGTTATTTTCAGCATCCCCCGCACGTGAATCAGCCTCCGGCATTTTCTGAAATTCCGAATCAAATCATTCCACCGGGCGGACAATTCTTCCCCATCGCGCTCGACCGTTATGTGACTGACGCCGATCACAGCCTGAGCCAACTGACGTGGAATGTAACGGGCGCCGTCAACTTGCAGGTCACGATCGATGCCAATGCCACGGCCCGAGTGCAACCATTGGACGCGAACTGGTCGGGTCTCGAGTCGCTTCGATTTACAGCGACAGATCCTGCCGGCGGTTCCGCTTCGCGCGAGGTGACGTTCGAAGTGCGCGAAGGTTATGTCCCGCCCATTGCTGCAACCGACGTGATTGTGATCAATGAAGATGAAGCCGTTGAAATCGATTTGTTAGCGAATGACCGCGATCCAACCGGTTTCTCACTGAGTGTTTCGCAAGTGGCGAAGCCTGCGTTTGGGAAGGTGAGCCTGAAATCCAATGGCCTGGCCGTTTACACGCCGGAAACCAATTTCTTCGGTCAGGATTCATTCGCTTACATCGTCAACAACGGCCGCGGCGGCATCGCCATTGGCGAAGCGCTCGTTACGGTCCTACCCGTCCAGGATCCACCCATGGCAGGCGATGATCGCGTCATTACGGAGGAAGACACCGCCGTGCGTGTGGACCCTTTGCCCAACGACTCGGATCCCGATGGGGAAAGCATTGGCGTAGTCGAGTTCACTCAGCCCGCTTATGGACGCGTCGAGCGCGACGGCGCAGCTTTCGTTTATTCTCCGAACCGCAATGCCAACGGTCTGGATGAATTCAGCTACACGATCGAAGATCCGCACGGCGCACGCACGCAAGGCCGCATCACCATCATGGTCAAACCGGTCAATGATGTTCCGGAAGTTTCGGACGAGCAGTTCACTCTCAACAAGAATGCTTCGCAGAATATCGCCTTCACAGCCAATGACGCCGAAAGCGACACGCTCACTTACGCGGTCGTGAAAGGTCCCGATAACGGCGAGCTGTGGAGTTATCCCACAGTGGCCACCTACTATCCCAAAAAGGGATTCGTCGGCACCGATCGAATTACCTACCAGGCGAATGATGGACAGGTGAAAAGCCGCGAAGCCACGGTCACATTCCGAGTCATCGACGCCAACAATCCCCCCACAGCGAACAGCCAATCGGTGGTCACAAAACAGAATCAGCCATTGAGCATCACCTTGACTGGAACCGATCTCGATGAGGAGCCGATCACGTTTCAAATCTTGCAAGGGCCGGCGCACGGAACTTTAACCGGAGAAAGCCCCACTTATCTTTTTACGCCCGAGCCCGGTTATCTCGGCTCGGATAAATTTACGTTTCAGGCGTTTGACGGAAAATCGGCCAGCGCTGAAACCACCGTGAACATCAAGGTCACCGATCAAAATACCGCGCCGAAAGCGGAAGACTTCACCGTGGAATTGAAGGTCAATACTTCCACAAATATTTTGCTCAAGGCCACCGATGGCGAAGGCACCTCGCTCAGTTTTAAGATCGCTACGCTTCCTGCCAACGGCGCGTTAACCGGCGATGGCCCCTCGGTGACTTACACGCCGCGAACCGATTTCATCGGCTCCGATCGGTTCACTTTCACGGCCCACGACGGTGAATTAGAAAGCAACGTCGGCACCGTAACGCTGGTGGTGCGTGAACAGAATCAAATGCCCGACGCGCGCGATCTCATCATCACGGTGCCCGCCAACCGGCCATCGGTGATTCAGTTGCCCGTGCACGATCCCGACGGCGATTCTTTGTTTTCGGCGATTCTCAAAGGGCCGCGCCACGGCCGGCTCACTGGATTGGGAACAACCTTCACTTATCTGCCGCGCCCCGGATTTGTCGGAGGCGACACGTTCACATACAAAACGTGGGACGGGACCATCTACAGTCTGCAAGGCAAAATCACTTTGAGCGTGGTCGTGCCATCGCCGGATTTTAGGTTGAAACTCGAGTCGGTGGATATCCTTGGCAGTGGCAACGTCCGAATTGTTTTCAAAGCGCAAATCGGAAGAACCTACGAACTGCAGGCCTCGGCAAATCTGATCGATTGGACTTCGGTAGGCACCGCCACGGCGACAAGCGACACGGTCACGTTTAACGAACCTGCTGCGCAGAAATTTGAATTTCGCTTTTACCGGGCCCGCCAGTTGTAGGAGGACAAACTTACGGGTTTGAATTGAACAGGGATTCCAAAAAACTTTCGAATTCCATGCGCTGGATTTCCTGAAGCAAAGCCCGCTTCGGACCGGCGATCGGACGCAATTTTCCCTCGGCGCAGGCATCGACAAAAGCGAACGGATTCCATTGACCATTCGGGAGGAGTTGGTCGAACAACTTCTTGTCGCGTGCGCCGGAGAATTCGCGCAAGCGGCGCGCCACTATTGGATAGCACGCGTGCTGCCCCACCCGGCGGAACCAGTATTTCGCATTGTCGAAATCGGGCTCGCGCCGATGCATCATGGCATGGAGCAAATTGCCGTCGGCGGAAGGAATCTCCTGGGCGATGTGATGCGCCGGATCGAGGTGATCATGCCAGAACAAAGCGCACCCGAGTATCAACTGTTGCTTTGTGGGATCGAGCGCTTGGCCGGCCAGCGTTTTGTTCAGCTCACGCGTCAACAGGTCGGCACTCATTGTGCCGGGGCGACGGGCTGGTCCGAGGTCAGGCAAATCGGGAGTGGCGATTATTTTTTGAACCGCTGGCAAAAGATTGGCGGGCGAATTCATGTTCGTTCGGGAAAGCCTTCATCAAAATCCGTTGCGCTGTCAAAGCCCCATTTCGCCTGCGCAAGTCGCCCCCAACCCCCGTACCCATCCAACCGATGTACCCAGTCAAACATTTAACCATTTAACTGATTTAACCATTTAACCTTTTAACCATGTAACTCATTCAACCCTTCAACCCTTCAACTCTTCCCCCTCCCCCCTTCCGGCGGATCAAAGCAATCGCGGAGCATTTGCGAGAGGGTGGACCAATGGTAAGGCTTAGGGAGAAAGAAAATGCCTTGGCCGAGCACCTCTTTGATATTGAAAAAATCGCCGCTGTAACCGCTGGTGAAGATGACTTTCAGACCGGGTTTTTCCGCTAAGCATCGTTCCGCCAGATCCCAACCAGTAATGCCTTCCGGCATGACAAGGTCGGTAAGCAACAGATCGATTTGCTCCTTTTGTTGCTGCCAGATTTGAATGGCGCTCGGTCCGCAGTCGGCTTCGCAAACGCGATATCCATGCTGGCGCAACACGCGCGTGACCACCTGGCGCAGCGGCGTTTCGTCTTCCACCAGGAGAATGCATTCCGTTCCGGAACGGAGCGCGGCATTGACCGTGGACTCCGGCAACGACACCACAGGCCGATGCACCGCGGGCAGATAAATATCGAAGCGTGTGCCCTCATTTTTCCGGCTGGCCACTTTGATCCAGCCTTTGTGTTGTTTGACGATTCCGTAAGCGGTGGAAAGGCCAAGGCCGGTGCCTTTGCCGACGGGTTTGGTGGTGAAGAACGGTTCAAAAATGCGCGAAAGAACACGGGGTTCGATGCCGCAGCCGGTGTCTGAAACGGAGAGACAAATGAATTCACCGGCGCGCATTTCCGGATTTCGAAACGCCTGCAATTCCGTGACCGTGATTTGCGCTGTGACGATGGAAAGGCGGCCGCCGCGCGGCATGGCGTCGCGGGCATTGACCGCGAGGTTCATGATGACCTGCTCGATCATGCCCGGGTCGGCTTCGATGGGAAGAAGGTTTGATCCCGGCTGGTAATCGAGATGGATATCCTCGCCCAAAATTCGGCCGAGCATTTTTGCAAGGTTGCCCGTGATTTCGTTCAAATCGACCACGCGCGGCTGCATGATTTCCTTGTTGCTGAAGAGGAGCAATTGCCGGGTCAGGCTAATGGCCCGGTCCGCTGCATGGGAAATCTGTTTCAGCAACTCGAACGATTCCGGCTCCGCTCGACAGATGTCGAGGAGAAGGCTGGAATTGCCGCGAATCACCGAGAGGATGTTGTTGAAGTCGTGAGCCACGCCGGCGGCGAGTTGCCCGATGGCTTCCATTTTTTGGGAGTGACGCAGCTGTGTTTCGAGCTGTTTGCGTTCGGTCACATCCTGGACGGTGCCGATCAATTTGATGGGATGCCGGTCTTCATCGACGACAAACTCGGCCTGTTCGCTGACGAGGCGTTCGGAGCCATCGGGACGGATGATGCGATATTCGATATTGTAATGCGAAGCACTTTGGAGCGCGCTGTTCAAGGTCTCTTTCACTTGCGTCCGGTCCAAAGGATGAATGGCCGCGATCATGGCATCGCGGTTTGGCACGAATCGGCCCGGTTCATAACCGAAAATGCGGACCATCTCGGCCGACCAGTTGAGCTGGCCGGTTAACAGATCCAAATCCCAACTGCCAACGCCGCCCACCTTCTGCGCCAGGACGAGATGTGTTTCGCTTTTGCGCAGCGCCGCCTCGATCAATTCGCGCACGCCAATTTCGCGCCGCAAAGTTTCATTGATCGAGGCGAGTTCGGCGGTGCGTTCCTGAACGCGAACTTCCAACTCCGCGCGGGCCCGTTCGAGATCGGCCTCGACCCGTTTGCGTTCGTGAATTTCCCGTTCAGCTGAAGCGAGAGCGGATTCGAGTTCCTGCCGGCGTTGCTCATCCCGCAAATGCAGCGCTTCCATGCGGGTGTACGTTTGCACACGGCCGGCGTGCACGAGAAAAGAGAGCACGAACGCGGACAATAAACCAAAGTCGATGAAAAGCGGTTGTCCCAAATAAACGCAGGCAAGAATCCAACTGGTAAGGGTCACCCCCACAATCAAAGCCAGCCATCGCGTTGACAGCAGCACGCACCCGGCGCCAATCATGAGGAGCATCAAGTTGGTGGTGCTGCGCGGTTCGTTCACCAGCACCAGATGCAACAAACTGTTGGTCAGCACCAAGGCGGCGAGCCCGGCGGCGATGCGATGGCCATACCGCTTGGCCAACGCTCCGCGATCAAGCAAATGCGCCAAACCGAAAAGGAGCAACGCCGAGGCAAAAGCCACCACCGGCATGACGCTATTGGCTGGCGCGGGCAAACTGAATCGGTGCGCCACCGCGAACACCACGTAGAGCGAGCCCAACCCGACCGCACCCGGTTTGAGCATGTCGAATACAATCTCCTCGAACGCCTGCTCGAGTCGATCTCTCGTCGGCGCCAACCGGTCCGTTGGACTCATCGGTGTTTGCATGGTTCGGAAAATCCCCGGCTGCCGGTTCGCAGGACAGGTCCGATTCAATCAACGCTGCCACCCGTTCGGAGTGGGCCATCCCCGAAACCAAAGCCTATTGCGCTCTGAATCCGTGCCCTGCGGCGGGGGCTTTCCGAACGCCATTTTGGGCTGCGGTAATCAGCGAAGTGCAACACCGCTTTGGCCAAAGGCGGCAGAAGCCGCGATGGCAACCATTGCGGTGCCGCCAGGGAAGGCGCTGTCATATCTCTCACTTTCGCCGGATTGAACGCGGCCGCGGGCGCGTTTTAACGCACCGCACAAGCGGCTCGATCCCGGGATTCGTGCGAGAGCGGTCTTAACACATCGTTGCCGCTTCTGCAAAACTATAAATACCCGAGAAATAAAAGCCGATAAAGGAGGGCTTAAACGGACCTGAAAGGAACGATTATTGAATGGTTGGCGCGGTTGGCACTGAAGGCTTTTTGCTGCGCAACAGGGCGTGCGTGCGGGCCACATCCCCCATATAATGGTCCTGCGCGAATTCACCGGTGGCTTTGGCGATGTGCTCGGAGGACTTCTGCGCTTCACCCATGGCTTCGAAATAAAGCCCAAGATATAAATGCGCATAAAAAAGCCGCTGCTTCATTTCACTCGACGAAGCCGCGCCTTTGCGGGTGGCGGCCATCACCTCTTCCACCGTTCCTTTGCCGGCGAACAAAGCGTGAATTTCCATCATCGGCACGCGCCGATCTTCCTTGATCTCGATGTAAAGGGAACGCGCCTTTGGAACTCCGGCAACGCGTGCGACACATAAAAAATGCCAAACGGCATTTTCGACATCGCTTGGATTCACCTTTTGATGCAGCTCGAATTGCTGCCGTCCATCCTCGAAACGATCGGCGTAGTAAAGCGCGATGCCGCGTTGCCAATGATGCGGGGCCTGCGCCGGTTCGAGTGCGAGATACTGGTCGAAATCGTCGAGGGATTCTTTGATTTTGCCGAGTTTGAATTGGGCGCAACCGCGCAAATGAAAGACCTGAGCCGCCTGCGGACTCAGCCCCAGCACACGCGTAAATGCCGCGACGGCTTTCTCATGTTCCCGCGTCCCTTCATAAATCCGGCCGAGGACATAATAGGCTTGCGGATCGGAGGGATGGGCGGTGATTTCCGCGTTCGCAAGATCGATCGCTTTTTTGAACTCCCCTCTGGTAAATGCTTGTTGCGCTTCGGCAAGACGGTCGGGATTTTTTTTGTCCTCCGCCGAAACGGTCGATGCAAGGAAAGCCAGGCCGCAAAGCCAAAGCAGAACAACCACCGCCCCGCAGCAAGGACGATTCTTGAAGAGACACAATTTCATGGCAACAGCAGATCAGAACGCAACATGGAATCATTCCGCCACGACACGATAGAAGCGTTGTTGTTCGACCACCACGTTGGCATCGACGAAGGAAACCGGTGAAGTGGCGGCGACGGTTTCGAACAGGGTTTCCCAATTGGGATTGGCAAGGTTCGCCGTGGTTTGCAAGCGATAGCGCACGCCTGGCTTGGCTTCCCAGGACAGACCGAGTTTGCCATCGGCCATCAGGATGGGCACGAGCTGAGGGCGCGGTGGCCGTTGCTGCTGGTTGGCAGTGCGCGGGGTTGGCGCCGGTAACACCTGACGCAACAACGGCTGGTCATCGGATAAGGCTCCGATCGATTGGTCATCGATGGAGGTGACGTACTCGATGTAATCCACGATCACGCGTGTGGTTTGATTTCTCGGCTGGACCAGCGCGATCGATCCGGCGTTGGGATTGAGCCGGAAGTTGGTGTGGGGTTGGCCGGGCACCGTTTCAAAAACCTCTCCATCGGCCCAAACCAAGAGGAAACCTCGAGGCGGGATCACGGTGTTGAAAGGGAAGAACCATTTGTCCAGCGCGGCGAAGGAATCCGTGAGCGACCAATCATCGAGGCTGACCGGTTGATCGCCGGAATTGTAGAGCTCGATCCACGGCTCGCGTTCGCCGTGATTGTCCATAATGCCGGTGGTGTTGCGTGGCAGAACTTCATTGATCCAGACCGATGGGAATGGCGGCAAATCACTCAGGACGGAGTTGGGCGCGCCCGGCGTAAAGCTGGCCGGGGTGAGCGTAACCAGTTCAATCAAGCTGCCGAAAACGATGTCGCTGCTGCCGGCATTGGTCTGATGCACCTCGGCGGCAATCACGTTTTCGCCCTCGCGCAATCCGGTCGCGGGGACGTCGAAAGGTCCTTCCAATGCCGCATTGTCCACCGTTCGCGAGGCAAAGGTGTCTTGCGAAATGGGCGGATCTGGCATGCCCAAGCTGAAGACAGGGTTCCCATTCAGATGAAAGACCACGCCATCATCGATGACTGTGCGGAAGATCAATCGGGCCCCTTCCACGTTTCCGGAATAATTGAATCGCGTTCGGAAATAGTAGGTGGTTTGGCCAAGGGTCAACGGCGTGTTCTTCGGCGCAGGCAATGTCGAACCTTCCACAAAGAGCAACGCCGCGCCCCCTGGCCATGCGGTATCGCTAAACGTCAGCGTGTTCCAAGTGTCGCCGGGGAAGGCTTCTTCCTGCCAATATTTCCAACTCGCAGTCAATGAGACGATTTCCACCGGCGGGTTTGTTCTTGAATTAGCCGATGCGGCCCAGTTGGCGACGCGTCGATTGTCCTCTCGCGGATCGATGAGCTGCAAAGAGGCGCCTTGGGCTGCGGCCGCGGGCCACGGTGATCGCACCGCGAAAAAGACTTCGTCAATCAATTGCTCAGGACCATCGCCAGGACCGGCCTTGAACAACTGAATCAATCCGCCTTCCGGCGCAATCGACACGGTGGCATCGCCGAGCACGCGCGGACTGTTGCCGTAAGCGCCTCGGAACGCCGCGGCATTTTTCGCGACGCAAATGAATGCGTTGGGTTCGAGAACTGTGCCGGCAGGAAACACAAAATTGTAGCCCTCCATCCGCCAATGGCTCAGGTCGATCGAGTTCTCCGCGCTGAAATTAAACAGCTCCACAAATTCGGCATTGGCTGCCGCTGGTTTGTGCATGATCTCGTTGATCACAATGTTCAATGGCGGCTCGATTTGTATTCGGAACGTTCGCTCGGCCATCCCTGGCGGAAAGGCATCGTCGCTCACCTGAACGGTAATTGTGTGCGTCCCTCCGGGAGGGTCGTCTGTCAATTGCCAGCGAAACTCGCCCGTGCCGGCGTCGAGGGTTGCTCCTTTGGGCAACGGATCGAGCGTGCTGAAAGTCAACGTTTGCGCTGGCAAATCGCTGTCGGTCACTTTGACCAGGAAGCTCAACAAATCGCCGGCGCGCAACCGAAAATCTGGAATGGCCTCGACCACTGGGATTGTGTTCACTTCGCGCACCCCAATGACAAAACTCGTTGTCGCACTCGGAGCACCTCCCGGCTCGCTGACCAGCACCGTCACAATGTAATCGCGCGGCCCATGCGCTTCCGTCGGTGTCCACGAAAACAGACCGGTCACCGGATCGATCGCGGCCCCTTCCGGCGCCGATTCCAGCGCAAAGGTCAAGGCGCGCGGCGGATTGTCGGTGTCCTGCGCGCTGACCTGAACAGTGAATGCGGAATTCTCATCGATCGATTGCGCCGATACCGGCGTGATCAACGGCGGGTTATTGATCTCCAGCACCTGCACATTGAAGCTCCGCGTGGCCGATAACGCCGGAACACCATCGTCGGTCACTCGCACCGTGATGCTGTAATTGCCCACTCCTTGCTCTTCCGCCGGAGTCCAGGTGAATTCACCGGTGACTGGATCGATCAACGCTCCCGCCGGCGCGCTTGCCTCGAGGGAAAAGGTCAGCTTTTGCGCCGGCAAATCGGGATCGGATGCTTCCGCGCGAAATGTGTAAAGCGAACCTTCTTCGATGGTCGCATCAACGAGCGGTTGCAGCACGGGCTCGACGTTGACCTCTCGCACCACAATGCGGAAGGCGCGCGTCGCCGAAAGCAAAGGCGTTCCGTTATCTGAAACGCGCACAGTGAGTGAATAAACGCCGGGCCCATGCCCTTCCGTCAGGGGCCAACTGAAGTTGCCTGTGGCCGAATCAATGACCGCGCCGGCAGGCGGATCGACCAGACTGAACGAAAGGGTTTGCCCGGCGTCCGGATCGGAAGCGGTGATGCGAAAGACCACGGCTTGCCCTTCATCGACGGTGCGATCAGCAATGGCATCGATGACTGGAAACTGATTGGCAAACGTTCCCACGTTGGCGGATCCGGGAGTGGCGGTCGAGAAGAGATAAAACGGAGCCGCGGCGCCATCCGGGAATCGACCTTGACTGAGGTCGTCGGTCTGGCGGCCAAACGTCACACTATCCACTTGCGATCCATCCGGGGTAAAGAGCCCGAGTTGCTCGCCATCATTGGCCAATCGAAAGTTGGTGTGCAAATCGCGCCCCGGCGCATTCAATGCCGCGTCCCCTGTCGCCCAAACCAATTTGTGACCTCGGGCAGGAATAACCGTGCCTGGAGGAATGCGGAACTGATTCCAATTGGTGACGTTGTCGGTGAGATAAAATCCACTCACATCAAACGGTGCGGTACCGGCGTTGAAGATTTCGAACCAATCCTCAAATCGTCCGGTGTGCGGATTCCGGATCGTCGCGCGATTACTCGCCATCCATTCGTTGATGAACAAAGGCACGGTCGGGATCGCAGGATTGTTCGCTTCGCCAGGCGTCGGAAAGAACAGGACGCGCCGTCGCCGCGGTTCGCCATCAGGAAAAGATCCGAGCGTGCGATCGGGAGAGGTGATCACATAGCGCGCGTAATCCATTGCCGCAGGCACACCGAGTTGGATCCGGCTCAAAGTGACGACACCAGTAGCGGGGTTAAGGCGGAAATTCGTGTGCAATGCAGTGGGGGTTGATTCCGCCGTTTCGCCATCCGCCCAGACGAGCAGGAACTGGCCTGAGCCCAGTGTCGTGCCTGATGGGAATTGCCACTTCGTCAGATTGGCGGCGTCATCACTGAGGAAGTACCCGCTCAGGTCGAGTGGCGAAGCACCAGAGTTGAAGATCTCGATCCAAGGTTCGCGCTCGCCGGCGTTGTCCTGCGCGCCGGTTTCGTTATTGGGCAAAACTTCGTTCAGCCACAAAGGCGGAAACTCGGGAAGAAAATTGCGCGTGGCATTGACGCGGCCCGGGGTGGCTCGATCCACATGATTCGTCGGCATGGCCGCCCAATTGCCTACCCGCCAGTTATCCTGCGCCGCATCGATCAATTGCAACGACGCCCCCTGCCCTGCCGCGTTCAAGGGCCATGGCAACAAGGCATCGTAACGCAGGTCATCAATCAATACATCTTCAGCCTCGGTGGCCCCAGGCTGAATCAATCGCAGCATCTCACCATCATTATCCAAATTCCCGGAATAGGCGCCGGCCACCGGAATGGTTGGTCCATAAGCCGCAGCGAAACCAGATCGGCTTTCGACAAAAAGCAAAAAGCCGTTCGGTTGAATGAAAGTGCCGGCCGGAATGGTAAAACCGACTCCGCTGATCTGGTAACCCGAAAGATCGAACGTCACGCCAGGATGACGGTTGTGGATCTCGATGAACTCGGCATCCGGGTCCGATCCGTCATACATGACTTCATTAATGACCACCCAATCCTGAACCTTCGGCAACGTGCCGGTGTAAGTGATTTTGATCGTATCCGTCGCTCCGATGACGGCATTGCCGCGGAGATCGCGTCCGATCACGCGCAATTCATTTTGGGCGGCGCCGAGCGGCACGTTGATTCGCCAGGCCGTCAATCCCGTCCAGGTGATGGGATAAGGAATGCCGTTGACTTCAATCGTTGCCACGGCGATCGGACCCGTGCCTGTGAGCGTGACCGTGGGCGAGTTGGAAGTGAAATCCGCTCCGCCGTTGCTCGTGATCGAGAAGACGGTCGTGTCGGCGGTTTGCAACTGTCGTTGAATGTGGTTGCGGCGAGCCGCGAGATACGATTTGGCGGTGCGTGGTTCCACGACACCGGTGACATTGTTTTTCACCAGTATGGCGCGGCGATCATCGAATTGCGGATCGTAATTGACCGGGAGCATGGGGGAATTGAGCGCGTCCTGGTAGGCCCGCCAGAGCATGCGCTGATAGGTAGGCTGGGTGAACATCGTGTTCATGGTTGGATCCTGGCCGCCCCAGAGGGCATCGGTAGCGCCGTTCCCCAGGCCGAGCACGAAATCAATGTCCCATGGAATAATGACGGCGCGCTGGCCGAGCGGCGTATAGATGTACATGTTCTGGCCAACATTGAACGTCCAGGAATCCCAATTGCCGATGACACGGTGGAACGCGAAGACGCGCATCCATTCCTCCATGTTGGCGAGGTTCATCATCTGGGTGATGCGATCGGCGGAATTGTTGGCCGCTGCGGCCAGATTGAAAATGGGTGTGTATTCGTTGGCCGTATTGCCACCGGGCCTTGGCTGCCAGTTCCACCGGTACCGCGCCAGGCGGAACGGACCTGAACCTGGAAACCGTTGCAAAGTGGCTTGAGTGGCGGAAAACGAGTTATTGTCATCCTGAAACTCGAACCAGATGGCAATTTTGTAGAACTCATCCTCATTGTCGCCGCCGCCAAACCAATCGGCCGCCAACGAGCGGTCCGGTTGTTCGAGATCATACATAATTTCACGGAACTGCGTGCCATTGCGGAAGAGGCGCATGTAATGGCTGTGCAAATACGGGATGCTCATTTGCGAACCGATCCACGCGCTCACATCGCCAAGCATGCCCGTGTTTTCACTGCCGCCGTTGCCCGTCGATGCAAACACACGATCATCCGTTCCCAAAATCATTTCATCCCTCGGCACGGTGACCGCAAAATCCCCGGCCCCGCCGTGGAAAGGGCTTCCCTTGTCGCGGAAGCCTGCGTTGTAAACGACGCGGAAATCGCCATAGACCAAAGTGCAATCCTGATAAGTATTGTCGAGGCGGCGCGACCGGTTCCGCGCGCTCTCCGTGGCGGCGCTGTTCCACATGTGATACTGGGCAAACGTCCCGAAAGGCATCGGATCATTCCATCGCACCAGACATTCCCGCGCCGGCGCATTGCCGGGAAATGTGCTCGAACCTCCCGGTGTCCCATCATCGCTGGCTTCAATCCAGAATCCGACCACGCCGCTGGCGCGGCCTGGAATGATCGCGGAAAAAACTCCATCGCCAGCCAACACATCGCCACCCAAACCATCGTCCCGCATTTGCAACGTCGAAGCCGTCGTCGAGGGATCGACTCGAAATCTCATCCGCGGCGCTGCAACTCCATCCGAATCACTGGCGCGACAAGTGACGACGACCGATTGATTGGCTCGAGGCACCGCCGGGGAATGCGTCACGTCATAAATAGCCGGACCGGCATTGGTAACTCGCCGGCTGTTGGGCAATCCGGGCGTGCCGAGATTGAGCGGCACATTCATGCGTACGGGCAATTCGATGCCTTGCCTGCGGACGCGAAGCAATACTTCCGGCCAGCCTGCCAGCCACCGGATTTTGGCGCGAATGGTGACGGTGTTTCCATCCACGATCGTCACACCGAGATTGGCGCGGATCGCGTTGTTGGCAGTGTCGCCATCACCGAGTGAGCGCACATGCAAACAGCGCGTGCCAGCAAAAGCGCCTGTGGTATCAATCGTGGACTGGCTGTGATTGCCAAAGAAAGTCCAGTTCACGGGCGTCAATTCGAAGCCTGGATTCGCCAGCAGATTGGTGCTGCCCGCTCGAAAAACTTGCACATCATCGATGAGACATTCCCCAGCCCCAAGCATGATAATCTGAAAGCGATTGGCTGGAGCATCGCCGCCGCTCATCGTCACAAGACCGGTAAAATCCGCCGTTGTCCACGGCGCCTTTTCGGTTTCGTCACTCGCCGCCCAATTCGAGGGCCGAAGCAAATCGGCGTCGGGATCGATCAATTCCAGACTCGAACCGCCCCCATCCGCCAGCGCCGGCCAGCGTCCGCCATCACGGTAAGTGACTTCACTGACCGCGATCAGAATGGTGTTCGTCACTACGCCGCCCGAGGCGTTCGTCGAAATGAGCGTGTCCGGTTTGGCAAGAGTGACCCGTTCCTGGCTGTTGTTCAAAGTGCCGCTGAAGTTTCCGACGGAATTTGCCGCGTTCAAATGCGCATGAATACCACGCAAACGTTCCACATTGCGGGCCACCACCATGTGGCCTCCGGCCGGAAGGCTCGCGCCCGATGGAAATGTGAACGTAATACCGGATACAAAACTCCAGCCGCTGAGATCGATCGGTTGATTGGAACGATTGTGAAGTTCGACATATTGATCATCGTCCTCCTCCGAAAGCGGGTGGTACATGATTTCGTTGATGACCACATCCTCGACCCGCCACGGGGCATTGACAGCGCCGAGAGTCGCTGCGGTCAATCGCCGGAAAGTGGGTCCTCCATCGGGTGCGCGGCCGAAGCTGACGTTGTTTTCCTGCGGGCCAAACCGAACCGCATCAAGCACGCGCGAACGATCCGCGCTAATCAGAAAGATGGTTTCACCGGCGGCACTCAATGCGAAACCGAGATCGTTCTGTGTGAAGGCGAGCCATCTGCGCGGTTGCAGAATTGTGCCGGCGCGAATCGTGAATTTATTTGTCCCCGCCGCATCACTGAGAAAGCAGCCCGAAAGATCAATCGCATTGTTGCTGGCGTTGTACAGTTCGATGAAATCAACCACCGGATCATCGGTGTGCGCCAGAATTTCGTTGATAACAATTCCCTCCCACGGATTGGGTGTGATGGCATCGACGTTGCCGGGGGAACCGCCCATCCGCGCACTGGCAGCCCAGGAGCGCACATCGTTTTCTCCGTAGCTCGGCCGCGCCAGGATCAATGAGTGCCCCGCCCCATCGGCCTCGACAGGCCATGGCGGATCGGGCGAATACTCGACTTCCAGTCGAAGGGCATCGGCCGCCGTGCGCAAGCGCAAGACATCCCCCGCATTGTTCAAACGGCCGGTAAACGGCCCCAACACCCCGCGCAATCCATACACCGCTTCCACCGCTGCCGGATCTGCCGCCACAACCACGAAATCGCCCGCGGCCAACTTGTAGCCATCCGGAAATTTGTAATCGACCGCGCCGGAAATGCGCCAGCCGGTGAAATCCACAAAAATACTTTCCGCGTTGTAAATCTCGATGAACTCAAGGTTCTTGCCGTCTTCACGATCGGGCGGGTGATACATGATTTCGGAAAAAATCAGGCCGGTACGCCGATTGGATGGCCCCAGCGGTTCCGACCTCTTTGTGAAAACAAAATCGGTCGCGTTTGAGGTCGGCCCGAAATCACGAAATTCCGCCGTTGCGACGCTGTTGCTCCGATGACTGGCCACCGCTAAACCGAAAAGGACCTCCGAACCGAACGTCAACGTGGCCGAGCCAAGCGATTGCCACGCCTTCCCATCAAGGCTGGCATAGCCGGTGAACAAACTGCCGCTGCGCCGCAAACGCAGCCAGGTCCAGGGATAATTCACGGGAAAACCTCCCGGAGGCGCGGCCAATGCCGAAGCGGCGGCGACCGTGGTGCGCGATTCGAAAAAGCACCCTAACTGCGGCGAAGACGCGAACACGCCAGCAAAGCGAGCGGTATTCTCAAAATTCTCTCGCGCCACCAGCCCTGCCTGAACGTATGGATCCGTCACTGTCAGCCGCGCCAAACGAACGCGCACATCGAAATCTCCCGACCTTTCCTGAAACCCAAAATGGAATTGATCCGATCGCCCGCCCAGATCTGCGCCGCGCGCTTTCACGTCAAAACCTCCCGGCACCATCACCACTTCGCCGTCGGTGGCGCCGCCAATTTCTCGCGGGGTAAATTCCATGGCGACGAAATTGGCTGTGCTATCGGGCAAAATGGTATTGCCCAATGCGGCCCGATCTTTGACCGCATTGACCGTCAGCGTGTAGGCCTGATTCGGAGTGAGCCGCGTCGTGGTGAGCAACACGGTGTGCTCGTCTTCGAGTGCCGCACTCACAACCTGCGCCTGGCCCGTCAATCGATAATTGCCGGTCGCCGTGGCCGTCGCCTGATCAACGCGTTCATCAAAGACAACGCGAATGGTCAGCAACCCTTGATTTGCCACCGAGACAAGCTTGGGTTTGGTCGTGTCCGCAATCACAGTCAGCTTGGCTTCCGCACTCGTGATCAAGCCGAGTTGATTCGTTAAGACCACACGGAAGAGCGCATTTTCATCACCAATGGTCGCGGGGCCAAGAGTCAGCACATGAGAGTTGGCGCCGGGAATATCAACGGTGTTGCGCTGCCATTGGGGTGCGCTGGGACTGTTGTCCGCGACTTCCACACTGATGGTGATCGGTTGACCTTCGATGACGGTGAGATCGGCTGGTTGCTTTACAATATCCGGAGCGGTGAAGACGGTGTTGGCCGGACGAAAATATTCCATCGGAATCGGCTCTTCGATCACGCCATCGGGGCGAGACCAGCGCACGGCCAGATGATCGTCACCAAGTCCTTGCTTGTGATACACCACGAGGTAGTAAGGCCGATGCGCCTGTAAATTCATCAAGGCCGATTTTTGCGCCACCTCTTTCCCCCATTCGCGCGGGGCGGTCCAGCCGGTGACCGCTCCGATCCGCCGTTGATTGGCGGGATTGTCGTCGGTGCTGAGCCACAATTCGCTGTAATCGTCGCTGGAAATCCAGAAGGTGTAATTGCCGCTGACCGGCGGAACGACATAACCGACGATGCGTTGGCCGTAATTCACCCCCGCGCCGGAAGGGACCTCGAAGACGTCGGTCAGCAAGTGCGTTTCGGAAGGGCTGTTGGGAAAGCGCGGGTCGCCTTTTAGAAACGTGACGTTCACGCCATTGATATTCCACCAGATCTCGCGGGTCAATGCACCGGCATGAGACGCCCGGCCGCAGATCAGAAATGCGGCGGTTAAAAGAAGCAACAGCATGCGTTGCTCAGTCGATTTCATCATGGCTAAGCCTTTCATCAGACATTGAATTCCTGCCGAACGATGCCGCGAACGGGCCGTGGCCAACGCAAGGCTCATCAGTCCTGTAGCGGCACCGAGGCGCAAACGTGAGGCATCTCGAGCTAGGTGTTGCCGGAAAGGAAAACACAAAGCCCGGCGGGACTCAATGCCAGATTCTGAGAGATTTGCAGAATTACTTCGAGGTTCTTTTGCGCCGATACTCGGAAGGGCGCCAGCCAATCCATTTCGTGAAGGCATTCGAAAACACAAACGGATTATGGTAGCCCACCTTTTCCGCGATGGCTTCGATGGTCAGAGTGGAACTCGCCAGCAACTCCGCCGCGCGCCGCATCCTGAGGTAGGTGACCTGATGCATGGGGCTGCGGCCGAGTTGGCGGCGGCAAAGGCGGCGCAGATGTTCTTTGCTGTAACCGGCCTCCGCGGCCAGGCGCGGAAGAGTCCAACGATCCGGCAACTGCGCGATCACCCGTTCCCATAACATTTGCAGCCGGTCATCCTGTTGCATCGGTTTGGCAAAACGCCGCACGTATCCTTCGATCAGATCCACCCAATGTTGAATGAGGGCCGGCTCAGCCAGGCTGTCGCATTCGTGAATGAGTCCTTCAATCGCCGAATGCAAAGCACGCGCATCAAAGCGCGTCATAACCGGCGAAGCGGCATCCGCGACCGGCCGTTGCTCCGGAGGATATTCGTAACAAGCCCAGCAGAACTTCCAATTCACACCGGGCAGCGCTTCGAAGGCGTTGAGCGTATGGGCGGGCAGCAGACTGGCAAACCCTGCTTTGCACATGCGCCATCGGCCATCGATTAGCACCCGGCCTTTGCCACCGAAACAGGCCAGAAAATAAGTTGTGGTTTGATTGGTGCGGACAATGCGCGTGGGCGCAGTCGTCTCCATGATCCCAACGTGCACGAGCCGATACTGGTTGAGAGCCGGGCAGACGGGAAAACTTTCGATCCAGGGGCGAGGCTCGACATGCGCTGCCTTCACGCCACGAATGCGTGATTGCCGGGCGTGCATTGTAAAATCCGACCAGGCTCGATTCGATCCACTCATCATCACCGGCGAGAGTATAATCGAGCCGATGATCTTTGCGAAGCATTGAACGAGAATTGAGGTGCGGCGCGCGAGGGTGCAGCGAGGCGATCCTGAGCCGCGCCACAAAAACTTATGCAAGACGCCACTCATCTCGATCCCCTTTGTCGATCCCTTTGTCGAAACGACCTGGCGACGTAATCAGACTTACCAGACTTTGCTCGGCCAAAAATTTCGACAAAGTTTGCGACGAAGTTTTCGACAAAGGATCGCGGGAAAAGGTAACGCCGCTGTAATCAACAGGCGCGGACGGCACTTGAGCGCAGCGGTTTTACTGAGGCGTGTTGCCAAGGCCAAAGCGCCGTCGTCACTTCGTTCTGCCGGCGCACTCCATAACGTGGCGGACGCAGTTCGCTCATTTTGGACTGAGGTGGCAAGCGCGAGAGCGCGCGACACCGCTTTGGCCAACTCCCAACGCTCTGGATTTACCCACACGCTTCGCCAAGGCCAAAGCGCCGTCGTCACTTCGTTCTGCCGGCGCACTCCATAGCGCGGGGGACGCAGTCCGCTCATTTTGGACTGCGGTGGCAAGCGCGAGAGCGCGCGACACCGCTTTGGCCAAACTCCCATCGCATCGGATTTACCCACGTGCATTGCCAAGCCCAAAGCGCCGTCGTCACTGCGTTCTGCCGGCGCACTCCATAGCGCGGGGGACGCAGTCCGCTCATTTTGGACTGCGGTGGCAAGCGCGAGAGCGCGCGACACCGCTTTGGCCAAACTCCCATCGCATTGGATTTACCCACACGCGTTGCCAAGGCCAAAGCGCCGTCGTCACTTCGTTCTGCCGGCGCAATCCATAACGCGGAGGACGCAGTCCGCTCACTTTGGAGTGCGGTGGCAAGCGCGAGAGCGCGCGACACCGCTTTGGCCAAACTCCCATCGCAATGGATTTACCCACACGCATTGCCAAGGCCAAAGCGCCGTCGTCACTTCGTTCTGCCGGCGCACTCCATAACGCAGCGGACGCAGTTCGCTCATTTTGGACTGAGGTGGCAAGCGCGAGAGCGCGCGACACCGCTTTGGCCAAACTCCCATCGCATTGGATTTACCCACACGCGTTGCCAAGCCCAAAGCGCCGTCGCCACTG
>JBFMDG010000007.1:0-32899 GCA_040754135.1 Verrucomicrobiota bacterium | reverse complement strand
GAGACAAACGACTGGCAGTGCATGTCGAGGATCACCCGCTCGATTACGCCAATTTCGAAGGAACGATCCCGCCCGGAAATTACGGCGCCGGCACGGTGATGGTCTGGGACATGGGCACCTATGAAGTCGGTGGAGGCAACCCCACACAGGCCCTCGAAGACGGCAAGTTGCACCTCTACTTGTCAGGCCGGAAACTCAATGGCGAATGGACCTTGATCCGCTTGCGCTCGCGAGAACCGGGTGAAAAAGAAAACTGGCTGCTCCTCAAGAGCGGCGCTGACACTCGCCCGATTTCAAAACGCGCGGATGACCAATCGGTGCTGACAAAGCGTTCCATGAAACAAATTGCCGCGGAAAACACCGCACAATGGCAGAGCAATCGGACCCAACGCCCTAAAATCTCGCGCCTGGTGCCTCTCCGGCAATCCCGCTCGGTCATTCCTGATGCCGACGCATTTGCCAGTCTCCCAAAAAGCAAAGCGCGTTTTATTTCGCCGATGAAAGCGCTCCTCAAGGAAGATCTGCCCAAAGGCAATCAATGGCTTTATGAAATCAAGTTCGATGGATACCGGGCGATTGCAGTGAAGTCTGGCGAGAAAATCCAGCTCATCTCACGCAACGGCAAACCACTCGATTATCCTGAAATCACGTCAGCGATCGAGAACCTCCCGGCTCGAGAAGCAGTGCTCGATGGTGAAATCGTGGCCGTAGATGAAGAAGGCCGATCGTCATTTCAGTTGCTTCAGGCTTACAATGTAGGCCTGAAAAAACCGCCGATCATTTATTACGCTTTTGACCTGCTTCATCTCGAGGGCAAGGATTTAACCTCACTTCCCCTGACTGAACGCAAAACGGTGCTCGAACCTTTGCTGGTTGACTTGCCCGAACAGGTGCTTTTCTCTGCCAGCATCGAGGCGGAGTCGGGCCGCCTGCTCCGTGAAATGAAAGCGCGCGGCCTCGAAGGAATTATCGCCAAGCGTCGCGACTCAAAATACGAACCGGGACGCCGTTCCGGAGCATGGGTAAAGTTCAAGTGGGCGAAGGAACAAGAGTTTGTCATCGGGGGTTACACTCCGCCGGCAGGCTCACGCAAGTTTTTCGGAGCCATTCTCGTAGGCTACTACAATAAGAACCAACTGCACTTTGCATCGAAAGTCGGAACCGGTTTCGATGCCCGCCTGCTGAAAGGACTTTATGAACGGTTTCAGAAGCTGAAGCGGCCGAATCCCCCTTTTGTCAATCTTCCCGAACGACGCGGCCGATCAGGCCAGGGAATAACCGCATCGTCGATGAAACGCTGCACCTGGCTTGAGCCTGAACTCGTGTGTCAGATTCGGTTTACCGAATGGACGCGCGACGGACATCTGCGTCATCCCGTTTTTCAAGGGTTGCGGGAAGATAAAGATCCACGCGAAGTCGTGCGGGAAGAGGCGCAATAAATCGCCATCAGTACACCACCACGAACCGGCCGTCGGGTTGAGCGAAAGCAGTGATCAAACTCCAAACGGGCACTCCCTCCTGCTTGCCCTGTTCCGCAGTAGGTTTGTCATTGCTGTCGAAAAGCTGCCAGGCAACCGCCCCGCCTTTTTGCCAACCGGTGCCTTCGGTCCAGGCCACAAGTGTTTCGCCTCGATGGTTTGCCACGGCCACAGGATGTTTTCGTTTGGCCTGGCCCGGAGGAGCCATTGGAGCGACGACTGAGCCCGCAGAAATGCGGGTGAAATAAACCTGGCTTGCGGTTTCCCATGCCGCCAAGGTGGCGCCTTTCGCTTCGTAGAAAGAGGCGCTGCTCATGGGGCAACTGGCAATCAACCAGGGATGCGTATTGGCCACTTCAAAGGGCGCTCCCGGTTTCGGCGAAAGCAAGAGGATCTCGTCCCGATTTACTTTTTCCATGGCCCCTCGGTAAAGGATGTAAACCGCGCCTTTAGAATCGGCAAACGCCTTCAGGCCGCAACAACCGCAAGCACCGGTTTGTTTGCGAGTGGCGCGTTCCTCACGCGCAAACGTCTTTCCTTCATCGATCGACCGGGCCACAAAGACAGCGCGATTCGCCTCACCTTCCGGCGCGCCAGGCTCATGGGCATGCCAGACAACGCTCACATTTCCAAACGGGTCCGCGGCCACAGAACTGCCGCCATCGAGTCCAGCTGCGTAAGTAATGAGGTCGCGTTCCATTTCAAATGCGGTTCCGGCATCGTTCAAACGAGTGTACCAGAGCGGCGCGCCGTGATGGCCGCGCGCCTCGCTGTTGCCATTCCAAACCACATGCACGCGATGATTCTTTCCCAAGGCCATTTGCGCACCACGAATCGTCCCGATGGCAATGGCTGCGCCCGGATTCGTGTTCACCCGCAGCGGTTGGGAAAAACTCGCCGCCCCCGGATCACGCCTCACATAAAAAATGTCACCGGCTTTTGCATCTCCTTTGTAATAGACCAGGTGAAGGAGGCCTTTGGCATCAACCATCGCCTGCGGCTGGATCCCGCCTTCCGGCGTTCGCAGCAACTCCACTTTGGCGACCGTCGCGGACTTCGCCACAGGAAGCACCAATGCGAAGACAACCAAAAAAAACGTTTTCAATCGCAGAACGCGAGATTTCACGCGCGCCAGTTTAGCCCTGTGATGCGAATGGTCAAGGCCGCCAACATCTCTCAGATCTTTCACATCTCTCGATATCGCTCTGAGCGCGCATCTGCTGTGAATGCCGGAGCTCGACCATTTGCCGGTTACCGCCCCCGGCGCTAGTGTTGTCAGCAGGAGGAGTTGACGAAAACACGTCCACGGAGGAGAGGGAATTTCAAACGCGCAACATTCGCTTCAATCGCGAAATGGTTGCTTTTTTCAGCATGCGTCATGGGAGCGACTGCTGCTCCCGGGAAGCAAATCGTTAAAACCATGGACGTGTCCTGTCACCGATCCGGTGATTTATGAAAAAGAACAAATCAAAAAACGGCAAAACCGAGCAGGCTGATCATGCCTTCACGATGAATGATGCCTTCCGTGTCTTTGCTCAGCATGCGTCCCACATTGTCGGGACCCCGACCGCATTTATTTTGGCTTTCGTCATATTGCTGGCCTGGGCCATTGCGGGTCCTTGGTTTGGCTTCTCGGATACCTGGCAACTTATCATCAACACTGGAACAACCATCGTGACATTTCTGATGGTTTTTCTGATTCAAAACACACAGAACCGAGATGCGCTGGCGCTTCACCTCAAGCTGGACGAACTGATTCATGCGATGAAAGGCGCCCGCAATCAATTAGTGAATCTCGAAGAATTGAGCGACGAAGAATTGGCGCGTTTGCAAAAAGAATTCGAACGCCTGCGCAAGGTTGCCAATGGCAAACGTCCATCGGCGGAACGGCACTGACGATCGCGCCACCAAAGCACCCTACCGAAATCTGGTTACCGCGGCGCTTGACGGAACCATGCAAATTGCTGTGCCTTCGGACGCACACTTGTCACCTGGCGGACGCCTGCGTAATCATGGACCTGGAACAGGGGAGGGACTTTCGAGAGTTTTCCTCCAAGACAATTTTTTGCAGCTGTGATGAAGTGTAAGAATTTTGCATCCCCTTCGGTTCGCCGAGGCGCTGCCGCCGGCGCTTTCACGTTGATTGAGCTTCTTGTGGTTATTGCCATTATTGCCATTCTGGCTGGAATGCTCTTGCCTGCTTTGGCGAAATCGAAAACCAAAGCTCAGGGCATCAAATGCATGAACAATGGAAAACAGCTCGCCCTCGGGTTCATCATGTATGCGGAAGATTACAACGACGTCCTGCTGGCTTGTCAGAATGGTTTGCCGGGCAATCGGGTGAACTGGTGCGATGGGAACGTGGACAATTACGTTTTGCCGGACAGCACCAATGTCACTTTCCTGACGCGCAGCCCGATTTTTCCATACGTCGGCAAGAGTTTTGAAGTTTTCAAATGCCCGGCCGACATGTCGATGGCTCCGCCAACAGGCGGTCGGCGTCAACCTCGCGTGCGCAGCATTTCCATGAGCCAGGTCTTTGGATATGGCGAATGGCTCGATGGCGGTCCGAACCGCAATCAGACCGCCTGGCGCACCTACAGCAAACTCTCGCACATCGTTGTTCCGGCCAAAACATGGGTCATGGTTGATGAGCATCCGGACAGCATCAATGACGCGGCTTTTGCCAATCAATGCACCGGAGCGGATGTCCAGGGAAGCGCGCGCATTATCGATTTCCCAGCCAATTTTCACAATGGCGCCGCCGGATTTAACTTTGCCGACGGCCACGCGGAAATTCACAAATGGACCGGAGCCAAAATCCGCAACGCGAAAATCACTTACGGGCGCGGCGCGCGCATCGCCTTGAATGTCCCCGCGGAATCGTCCTGGATGGATGTGCGCTGGATGAAAGAGAACACGACTATTTCCAATCGGTAAACGGGACCAGTGCGGCCAGCGGCGGCCCGGTTGAAGGGTCGCCGCTTTTCTGTTTCTGAGGCTGTCGCGTGGTTTGCGGCCGACAAATCTCCCTACGATAAGGCTCGCGCCAAGGGAATTGAGCCGCTCCGGGCTCTCCGGAATTTTCGGGAGCCTCGACGGCGGGCGACAAAACTTCAAGGAGCTTGACACAGTTCAGCAAGTCCTCAGCATGCTTCCTGGTTCGGGAAAAGCGTACCGCACTGGAGCCATGAAACCAAACCGCTTCACGGCAAATCTGACACTGCAGAGTGATGCAGTGATGATCCCACTCCTCTCGGCGCTCCTCTCCTTTCCCATTATCGTCTCAGCTGCGACTGCTCCGGCATACGAATGGGTGCGGACAATCGGAAGTGCAGACCGGGAGTTCAATCCGGCGATTGGCTTGGATTGCGCAGACAATATTTACATAACCGGTTACTCCGGCCGGTTGGCCCAATTCGGTGGTATCGCAGGGCCGACAACAGGGATCTTTTTGGCAAAATACAATCGTTCCGGCCAATTGACCTGGGTGCAGAATCCGACACAGGATTCCGGTTCGTACCCCTTTGACGTGAGCGTTGATTCCAGCGGAAACGCCTACGTGGTCGGCCGTTTCTATCAAGATTTGGTGTTCGGCACAAACCGCTTGACGATCGGGGAGGGAAAGGAGGGACCATTTGTCATCCGCTTCGACGCAGACGGACGCTATGAGTGGGGCATTCAGGGAGTCGGGCCATCCTATTTTTCTAAAATCGTGCCGGACAACTCTGGAGGCTTTGCGGTCTGCGGCTATTTGGGCGGCACAACACAATTCGATCAATTCCCGCTGACGTTGACCGGATCCAGTGATTCTTTTGTGATTCGGATTCTTCGCGGTCAAACAATCGCCTGGTCACTGCAAACCAGCGGGCCCCAGTCGAGCATGAGAGTGATCAGCGGCATGCGTATGGACAGGAGCGGCAATGTCTTCATCACTGGTGGTTTCGAAGGAGTGGCGAACATTGGTCCTCTGCAAGTGACTGCGGTAGATGGCCGGCGGCGCGAAGCTTTTGCCGCGAAAATTGCTTCGGACGGAAAACCGCTTTGGGCCAGGTCGATCGGGATCACCAACTACACCGGTGGCGATGCCATCGCGATAGATTCTCTCGGTTCGGTTTATGTGGCGGGCACGACCTCGGCCGGCGAAAGCAGCCGTATTTTTCTGGTTAAACTGGATGCGCATGGTCAGGTACTGCAGCAAACGCTATCGCCAATGGGGTCGTTTAATGCGAGGGGATTGACTCTTGATGCTCAAGGCAATTCATACATTGCCGGTCAAACCAACAACGCAGGGAATATAGACATTTTGTTACTCAAGTTCGATCGCAACGGCAAAATCGTTTGGACCAAACCATCCGGCGATGTCTTTGAAGATGATGTGCGCGGAATTTCCATCGATAGTTTTGGCAACGCGATCATTACCGGTGTATTCGCGAGAGTTACCAAATTCGATTCAACGGTGTATCCCTCGGTCAATGGCACCGAGGATTTGTTCCTCGCGAAACGCGCGGCCGATAAACCGCTCGAACCGATCGTCGTTTCGGTCAATGGCGAGATTATCGAAAGCAGCCCAATCGAAGTCTCCGGTGCTGCGAGGATCGAACTGACTTCCGGCCTGCCCCATGGCGAGATTGTTTTCACTCTGGACGGTTCCGATCCGGCTAATTCGCCCGGGCGCTACCGCGGTCCCTTTACGGTGGATCGCGACGTGGTATTGCGGGCGCTGACTTATTGCGAAGGGTCCGCCAGTTTCTCGGAAATTCGGCCTTACATCATCCTCGTTTCGCCGAAACTGAATTTAAAAACATCCACCTCTGGCGGCGGCACCATCGGCGTATCACCCTCTGGACCGCATGACAAAAATAGCGTCGTGCAAGTCACAGCCACGCCCGCGCCGGGCTGGCAATTCCTCGGATGGGGCCGTGATCTATCCGGCTCACAAAATCCCGCGACTGTTAATTTGGACCGAGATAAATGGGTTAGCGCTTATTTCGGCACGCCGCTAACGACCCGAATTCTCGGCACGGGGAGCACTTCCCGCGAACCGGACCTGCCGCTTTATTCTTACGGCTCGCGGGTCCGATTAACCGCAGTGCCTCAACCGGGGTTTTACTTCGCGGCCTGGGGTAATGAAATCAGCAGCGTCGATAATCCGGTCATCCTGACCTGCACCAACGGCGCGCCGGTTGTCTCCGCCTTGTTCCTTTCCCTGTCGCCCAACCAGGCATCGCTCACGTTGGAAGCCGCAGGTCATGGTCATGTCCGTTCTCAACCTCGCGCGAATCGGTTTGATGTTGGTCAAAACGTCACCATCACCGCTACGCCGAATCCGGGAGATCAGTTTTTGCGGTGGGAAGGTGACGCGACCGGAACGGTTAATCCGCTAACCCTGAGCATGACCGTATCAAAGCGAATTCGAGCGGTGTTTACGGCCCGGCCCCGTTTGGGCCTGGAGGAGGTCGATGCCAGCCGCAAGCACCTGCGTCTGATTCTGGACAGCAATCCAGGCCAACGCGTGCGTTTTGAAAGTGCGTCCGGCGTATCCAGCGCCTGGAAGGGAATTGGGGCCGGGACCAACGAAATCGGTCAATACTTTTTCCCCGTGCCGGTGGACTCACCCAGGCAATTCTATCGGGCTGTTCTGGACAATTAACCGAGAACATTTGGAACCCTTGTAAAACTGTCAATTGCCGTCCCTGGGCAAAAACACCTCTGGAACCTCCGGGCACAAATCTCATGTTCATTCCGCTGCATTCGTGGCTGAATGTGGCGCGCTATGTTCGATTTGCTTAAGACGGACTCGCACACGAAAGCTCGGCTGGGCCGGCTGACCACGGCGCATGGCATCGTCGAGACGCCTGTGTTCATGCCGGTCGGCACGCAGGCGAGCGTCAAAGCACTCGACCCCCGCGAACTGATCGAGATGGGAACGCAAATCATTCTCGGCAACACCTATCATCTCAGCATTCGCCCCGGTCTCGATATTATTACCGCCGCCGGAGGCTTGCATCGCTTCATGAATTGGCCGCATCCAATCCTCACTGATAGCGGCGGGTTTCAAGTTTTCAGTCTGGCAAAAATTCGGAAAATTAAGACACATGGCGTCGAGTTTCGATCGCATCTGGATGGATCGCTTCTATTTCTCGGCCCGAAGGAAGCCATGGAAATCCAGCGGATTCTCGGCTCCGATATCGCAATGGTTTTTGATGAATGCCCGCCGCATGATGCGCCCGCCCGGGAAGCGCGCGCGGCCGTGGATCGCACCATTCGTTGGGCGGAAGAATGCCGCGATCAGCCCCGCGCCCCTGGCCAATTGGTCTTCGGGATCGTGCAAGGCGGCAGCAATGCTTCCCTGCGCGAAGAATGTGCCAAAGCGCTTGTGGCCATGAAATTCGACGGCTACGCCATCGGCGGGGTGAGCGTGGGCGAACCCGAACCGGAAATGATGCGAGCCATTGAATTCACGGAGCCGCATCTTCCTGCGGAGTTGCCGCGGTACGCCATGGGGTTGGGAACACCGGCGCAATTGGTCGAACTGGTGGCGCGCGGCGTGGATATGTTCGACTGCGTTCTGCCAACTCGTGTGGCGCGCAACGGAACGGCTTTCACCCGCAAAGGCTCGGTCAGCATCAAAGCCGGATTCAACAAATCCGATTTCCGCCCGATCGAGGAAGGGTGCGACTGCTATGCCTGCCGCCATTTTTCACGCGCTTATCTGCGGCACCTTCTCAACGTGGGCGAGATTCTTGGCCTGCGCATGTTAAGCGTGCATAACTCCCACATGTATTTGAAGGTCATGCAGGATATTCGCACCCACCTTGCCGCCGGCACTTTTGCTGAGTTCCACCGCGAATTCGTCACAGGTTACGTCCCCACGCAAAAAGTATTGTCTGCTCGAATTCTCGAGCAAGCGGCAAAAACCGAACGTTAGATGCGATTTTTTCAACGAACGGTTCCCGGCTTTGCGGCGCCTCCTTTCCTCTGCCTGCTCGCGGTGCTGCTGGTTTCTCGCGCATCCGCCGGCGACAGCACTGTGGTCTTCAACGAGATCATGTACCATCCGGCTCGGAGCGAATCCGCCCTCGAATGGATCGAACTTCACAACCAAATGGCCGTGGACATGGATTTGTCCGGGTGGGCGTTGACCGATGGCGTGACGTTTGAGTTTCCGCCAGGAACGATCTTAAATGGCGGCGGTTACCTTGTCGTGGCTGTGAATCCGACTGCGCTCCAGGGCAACTCCTCAGCAACCAATGTATTCGGGCCTTTTGCAGGGCGGCTTTCCAATGCCGGCGAACGGATCGAATTGCGCAACCGAAATGGGCGCCTCATGGACTCAGTCCGATACCGCACCGATGAGCGATGGCCAGCAGCCCCCGATGGCGGCGGCGTCTCGCTTGCCAAACGCGATCCAATTTTCGGCAGCGCAAATGCACGAAACTGGATGCCGAGTGCTCAAATGGGAGGAACGCCCTCACGACCCAATTTCCCAACGCCGATCGCTGAAGCGGCGCTGGCCTTCAACGAATTGAGCGGCGCCACTGCCTTTCCCTTCTGGATCGAAATCCGAAATCGTGCCTCCATTCCCACCAGCTTGAAAGGGGTCGTCGTTCAATCCCGAGGAAACGTGGACGCTGAATTTACTTTTTCATCAGATACATTGCTCGCTCCTGACGCCTTTGTGTTGATCGATGAAACGCAGCTTGGTTTTCGGCCACGTGCCGGGGACAAGTTGTTTCTGCTCCCCACGGAAAGGAACTCGGTTCTGGACGCGGTGGTGATCGCCCCCGCGGCGCGCGGCCGTCACGAGCGCACAGGCGAATGGCTGGTTCCTGCAAAAGCCACTCCAGGCGGCGCGAATGAGTTTTTGCTTCACGACAAAATCGTTATCAACGAAATCATGTACCATCAGCGCGCATTGGCGGAGCAGCCGGCGACATTCGAGAATACGACTCTGGTTGCGATTGACGCTCGCTGGAATTTCGACCAGTCAGGGAACGATCTCGGAACGACGTGGCGGCAGGCGACTTTCAACGACGACCCGTGGCCAAGCGGCCCTGCCCTGTTGTTTGTCGAAAATGCCGCGTTGCCAGCCCCAAAAAACACCCCATTAACACTCGGTCGGAATACCTATTACTTCCGAACCCGCTTTGTTTTCGACGGCAGCGCCAATGGCCTCGTACTCCAAATCCATCCCATGGTCGATGACGGCGCCGTTTTTTATCTGAACGGCGCGGAAGTTTTTCGATTGAACATGCCCGAGGGGCCGGTGGACTACAACACCCCCGCAGCTCAGCCTGGAATTGGCGATGCAACTTTTGCAGGTCCATTCACCATTCCAGCCACGAACCTGGTCAGAGGCACCAACGTGCTCGCGGTCGAGGTGCATCAGGTAAGCAGTTCCAGCAGCGACATTGTTTTCGGCGCCGAATTGTTTGCGCAGGTCCAGACTCGTCCGGCTATTCCTTACCAGGAATCGCCGGAATCCTGGATCGAGCTGTTCAATCGCAGCGCCAACGAAATCGACCTTTCGGGCTGGCAACTGGCCGATGGCATCGAGTTCACTTTCCCAGCGGGAACAAAAATCGCGGGCAATGGATTTCTGGTCATTGCCAAAGACACTGACCACATGCGCGCGTTGTATCCCGAACTGCCCCTGCTCGGAAACTTTACAAATAATCTTTCGAAGCGCGGTGAAATCATCCGGTTGCTGGATGCCATGGGAAATCCTGCGGATGAGCTCGAGTACTTCGATGGCAAACCGTGGCCTGAGCACGCTGATGGAGGCGGATCGAGTTTGGAATTGCGCGACCCTGACGCAGACAACTCCAGTCCGGAAGCCTGGGCTTCGAGCGATGAATCGGTGAAATCGGAGTGGAAAACTTATTCCTATCGCGAAATCGCACGGGCCAACATCGGCCCCACGCGCTGGAATGAATTCGTCGCCGGACTTCTCGACGCCGGCGAAGTCCTGCTCGATGACCTGAGCGTGATCGAATCTCCCGGCACCGCTTCGGCGCGCGAGCTTTTGCAAAACGGCTCGTTTGAAAATGGCCTGGCGTTCTGGCGGGCCATCGGCAATCACAAAACCAGCGCCGTCATTGTCGATCCAGGAAATCCCAACAATCGCGTGCTTCACCTGACGGCTACCGGCCCCACCGAGCATATGCACAATCACGTGGAAACGACTTTGATCAACAACGTCGCCATCGCGAACGGCCGCGAGTACGAAATTTCTTTTCGCGCCAAATGGCTGGCTGGTTCGCCTCAATTGCACACGCGCCTCTATTTCAATCGCGCGCCGCGCACGACGTTATTGCAAACTCCTGCCCTCAGCGGAACACCGGGCCGGCGCAACTCTCGCTCGATCGAGAATCTCGGGCCCACGTTCAGCCAGCTTCAGCATCGTCCGACGGTGCCGTCGCCGAATCAATCCGTCACCGTCTCCGCATGCATCACTGATCCCGATGGAATGAGCCGATGCACTCTTTGGTGGTCGGCCAATGGCGGCACATGGACGGCAGCATCGATGAGCCTGGACACATCAGCCAAGGATCGGCCGCTCTATTCAGGAACGATTCCGGGGCGCGCCGCTTCCGCCTTGGTTCAATTCTACATCGAGGCCGAGGACGGTTTGGGAGCGGTCTCATTTTATCCTGCAGGCGGAAGAGCTTCGCGGGCGCTCTATCGCGTGAATGATAATCAGGCGAATCTCACCCGGCTGCACAATCTTCGCATTCTGATGACGGCCACCGATGCCGCGGCCATGCATGCAGCCACCAATGTCATGAGCAATGGCGATTGGGGCGCCACGATCATCCACGACGAGCGCGAAGTATTCTATGACGCGGGAATTCATCTTCAGTCGAGTCAGCGCGGCCGGAATGATGAATCCCGCGTTGGATTTACCATTCATTTCCCGGCCGGCCAGCGTTTCCGAGGAGTTCACGATTCGATTACGCTGGATCGTTCCGGCGGTTACTCGGGCAAAGGCGGGCGGCAGGATGAAATTGTTTTGCGGCATGTGATGAATCAGGCGGGAGGCTTGCCCGACATGTACAACGACATCGCCCGCGTGATTTATCCCCGTCCATTGGCGGCAACGGCCGCGGGAACGGCCCAACTCCTGATGGCGAAGCACGATGATGAATTCCTCGATGGCGCCTATCCGAATGGCAGCGAAGGCACATTGTTCAAATTGGAGTTGATTTATTTTCCAACCACCAGCGTCGGCAACAACCCGCAAGCGCCAAAACTGCCGCAACCGGATGACGTGCTCGGAACCGATTTCGTGGATTTGGGACAGGACAAGGAAGTTTATCGCTGGAATTTCCTCATCGAAAACAACCGGGCAAAAGATGATTACGCTCCGTTGATGCAACTGGCCAAAACTTTAAGCCTGACTGGTGCTGCCCTCGACACCGCGGCGCGACAACAAATGGACGTGGATCAATGGATGCGCGTCTTCGCTTTGAAGTCTTTGAGCGGCGATGTGGATACGTATGGATTTGGCTACCCGCACAACCTGATGATTTATTTTCGCCCGGAGGATGGCCGCGCCGTTTGTTTTCCCTGGGACATGGATTTCTCCTGGACGCGTTCGCCGACCGATTCGTTGCTCCCGGGTTATAACATTGCCAAAGTGATTAATTTCCCAGCCCATCGCAGATTGTTTTACGGACATCTTCTCGATATCGTGACCACCACGTTCAACAACAGTTCCATGGCGCGATGGACGACGCATTATGGTTCATTGGCGGGACAGAATTATAGCGGGGTTCTCAATTACATCGTGCAGCGCGGGAATTTCGTGAAAAGCCAGATGCCGCCGAAAGTGAACTTTAGTATTGCGACTGGCGCGAGTCAGAATGGGTTGGTTCAAACACCATTCGTAAATCTCTCTGGCGCCGCATGGATTGATGTGAAAGAGATCCGCCTCGCCAGTTCCCCTGCTCCGCTGACGGTTGCATGGAGCACTTGGACGAACTGGCAAACGTCTGTGCCTGTCATTCTCGGCACAAACAAACTCGAGTTTTACGCTCTGGATTTTCAGGGGAAAATCGTGGCCACAAACGTGGTCCTCGTCACTTCTTCGGCAAGTGGTGGCGCGCCGGATTTTGATGGGGATGGAATGCCTGACCTGTGGGAACGCAACGCCGGCTTGAACGAGCAACTCCCGGATGCGGATTTCGATTTCGACCAGGATGGATTCACGAACCGGGATGAATACTTGTCGGGAACTGATCCTTGGGATTCATCGAGCGCATTGCGCGTGATTTGGCCGGCCGCTGAGAACGGGCGAATGCAACTGAGGCTGATGGCCATGGCCGGACGATCGTATGCCATCGAATACCGCAACGCACTGAATGCAGGCGCCTGGCAAATCCTGACCAACATTCCGCCGACCGCCACGGATCGAATGATCGAGCACGCCGACACACCGAGCCAAAATCGCTTTTACAGATTGCGCACGCCTGCGTTTTGATTCATGGGGAGACTCATGAGCGTCTCCATTATCATCGCTCCAGCCTTTCGCCCTCTGCCCTTCGCCATTCTTGCATCCCGAAAACGTGATCGTTACACTCACGTCCAGCGTTCAGCCATTGGACCCCTCAATGGTGCGGCAAACAAGTAGCAGCGCAACAAATGCAAGGATGGCAATCCCGATCCGAAAAATGCATCCCGCCAGGCGCCTGAACAACGCACCGCGGAAATCATGGGTAACATTTTGAAGCTGGTGGCGAAGTCATGAAACCCTCTAGAAAAGATGACAGCCTCATCCCGTTGCATGGTGGCTACCGAAAGTTAAAGAGCTTTCAGGTGGCGCAACTGATCTACGACGTGACGGTGAGGTTCTGTGACCGCTATATCGAGAAACGCAGCCGCACCCATGATCAAATGGTGCAGGCCGCGCGCTCGGGGGTGCAGAATATAGCGGAGGGCAGTCAGGCCAGTGGCACTTCCAAAAAAACCGAACTCAAGCTCACGAACGTGGCCCGGGCGAGCCTGGAGGAACTCCGGCTGGACTACGAAGATTTTCTCCGGCAGCGGGGGCTGGCGCTCTGGCCGCCGGACCACCCAGCACTCATGCGTTTCAAGGCGCGACGGTGTGCCACGCTTGAGGAGGTGCGGACTTGGGTGGAGGAGGAGCGCAAAACGAGCAGGACGAACACGGACCCGCACAGACGGACACCAGGAGCGGGAGTGCCTGTCCATGCAGGTCCGTGTAGGTCCGTGTCCTCCGCCGAACTTGTGGCCAATGCGGCGCTCTCGCTGCTGAACCTCGCCTGCTATTTCCTGGATCGACAATTGGTGGCGCAGGCCGCGGCCTTTGAAAAAGAAGGTGGGTTCACCGAAAGACTCTACCGCGTGCGTAGCCAGAAGCGTACTGGCTCGGCAGGCGCGCGATGAAAGCTGTGGCCCAAGGTCAAGTTGAGGGGAGAGGCACGGCTTGCAGCAGTCGTTTTTCCAAACTGGCGGAATCATTTCCCAAGCAATGGCGAATGGTTTTTTCGGTCGGGATTTAGACCTGTCCCGGCAATGCCCAATCCCTTCTCCAGCCTGAAGTGATCCCTCGCTCAGACTGCGCCAATCCTTACCTCAGCCGTACCTGGGTTTTGCCCCAACTCTGGGGAGGTATTCCTTCGGCAAGGCCGAGCTTTTACTTCAGTCTGTCGGAAAGCTTTCTGCAAGTTGGAGAAATCATTTTTCCAGGTTGAGCCGCGCGACTCCATCTTCCTGCTTGGACTGAGATGCACCGGTGTCGCCATTTTCAGCCGGCTGCTTCCGCACATTCCGCCAGGATGAGACTGTCGCAGACGCCGGGCGTGAAAGAGCTTCGGCCCCTCCGTCTTTTTCTGCCGCCCTGCCGCTCTGCTCCTTGCCCTCTGCCCTTTGCCCTCTCCCCTTTGCCCTTTGCCCTCTGCCCTTTGCCCTTTGCCCTCTGCCCTGTGTCGCTTGCCTGCCCAGCTTGACGTCAGGTGCGCTGTTCCGGAGATTGGTTGAAAAGGAAATTTGGCATGGCGGACCAAACCTCGTCGATTAAGCGCAAACTGATGACCGTGATTTTGCTGATCAGCAGCACGGTCTTGTTGCTGACTTCGGCGGGGTTCCTGGCCTATGAAATTGTTTCCTATCGCAAGCATGTTTCAGAGAATCTCGCCACCTTGGGGAAAATCGTCGCGGCCAATACCACAGCCATGCTGGCCTTCGACGATGCCAAAGAAGCGACCGAAGTGCTGTATGGATTGCAAGCGGAAGGGAACATTGTGGCGGCGGCGCTTTACAAGGAGGACCAGCTGTTTGCGCAATTCCCCACCAACCAGCCGCCGGGGTTGTTTCCATCGCGTCCTGGGCAATTCGGCACGCGTGTTGAAGAGGAGTTCCTGGTCCATTGGCAACCAGTGATGCAAGCGGGGACTCAACTCGGGTGGCTTTATCTTAAATCGGATCTGGCAGATCTGGCAGAGCGGTTCCGGCTCTATTTCGGAATGGTCCTGATGATGATGATTGGATCGTTCCTCATTGCGGTGGTCTTGTCCACCGCGCTGCAGAAACGCATTTCGCGCCCGATATTGGCCCTGGCCCAAACGGCCAGAATTATCTCCAGGCAAAAAGACTACTCGGTTCGCGCGGAGAAATTCACTCGTGATGAAATCGGTGAATTAACGGACGCCTTCAATCACATGCTCGCGCAAATCCAGGAACGCGACCAGGCCATCCGTGCCAGTGAAGAGCGCTACCGCTCGCTGGTGGCGGCCATGACCTCGTTTGTCTGGACCACCAATGCGGCCGGCGAATTCGAGTCGCCTCAGCCAGCCTGGCAGGCTTACACCGGGCAAACCTGGCCGGAACACAAAGGCTTGAGCTGGCTGGACGCACTGCATCCGGACGATCGCGAACCGATAAAAACGCGATGGATGCAAAGCCTGACCAACCGCGCCGTTTACGACGCGGAAGGCCGTCTTTGGCATGCCGCCTCCGAGCAATACCGCCACTTCGTGGCGCGGGCTGTCCCCATGCTCAATGCGGACGGCAGCGTGCGCGAGTGGATCGGGACCATCACAGATATTCACGATCGGAAAACTGCCGAGGAAGAGATCCTTCGATTGAATACCGAATTGGAAAAGCGGGTCGAGGAACGCACCGCCCAACTGGCCATGACCAATCAGGAACTCGAGTCGTTCACTTACTCCGTTTCACACGACTTGCGCGCGCCCCTTCGGCATATCGATGCCTTCTCGCAAATATTGATTCAGGAACACGCGAAAGAACTGCGCGACGATGCCCGGAATTATTTGCAGCGAATCCGGCGCGGCATTCAGCACATGGGACGATTGGTGGACGACTTGTTAAACCTGGCCCGGGTCGGACGCCAGGACTTGAACCGGCAGCTCACTCCCTTGAACACGATTGTCCAGGAAGTGCTGGCCGATTTCCGATCCGAAACCGAAAACCGGCAGGTCGAGTGGCGCATCGGTCCTCTGCCATCGGTCGAGTGCGATCCAGGCTTGATCAATGTAGTGTTTGCGAATCTTTTTTCGAACGCGCTGAAGTACACTCGCCCCCGCGCCAAGGCGGTGATTGAAGTCGGACAGATTGCAGGCGGACCCGAAACGACTATATTCGTGCGCGACAATGGAGTGGGGTTCAGCATGAAATACGCGCATAAGTTATTTGGCGTTTTCCAGCGCCTGCATCGTCTCGATGAGTTCGAAGGCACAGGCGTGGGCCTCGCGACCGTGGAACGGATCATTCGCAAACATGGCGGACGAGTTTGGGCTGAAGGAGAAGTTGACCAGGGCGCGACTTTTTATTTTACGCTCGGCAATTCGGAAAAGCGCTCGAGCTCGTTTGCGCCCGGAAAACTCATATCAAAATGAATCGAGAAGAAGTCGAAATCCTGCTGGTCGAAGACAACCCGGATGACCTGGAACTGGCCCTCTTTGCCCTCCGCAAAAACAATCTGGCCAATAAAATCCATGTGGCGCGAGATGGCGAAGAAGCGCTCGATTTCCTGTTTTGCCGCGGCCAGTTTGCCAATCGCAGTTTTGAATCACCGCCCCGTGTGGTCCTGCTCGATCTGAAACTTCCCAAAGTGGATGGACTCGAAGTGCTCCGCGAATTGAAAAAAGATCCCCGCACCCGACCAGTGCCGGTGGTCGTCATGACCTCGTCAAACCAGCAAAAAGATCTGATCGAAGGCTATCGCCTGGGCGTTAACAGCTACATTCAAAAGCCGGTCGATTTCGAGCAATTCCAGCGCATCATGAAAGATCTCGGTTACTATTGGCTCGTGATTAATCAGCCACCCCCGCCCAACGCATTTCGCGGCTGAGAACGGGCAGAGGGCAGAGGGCAAAGCGCAAAGGGCGGAGGGCAAAGGGCACGGAGCTTGGGGCGTGGGGCAACGGGAGAATGCTCAATAAATCGGTTCGCGTTAGTTTTTTCAGGTCCGAACGAGAACGGCCAAGCGCCGACGCATCGCCACTCTTCTCCCACATGTCTGACCTCTGCCCTCTGCCCTCTGCGCTCTGCCCTCTGCCCCCTGCTCCTTGCTCTTTGCTCTTTGCCCCTTGCTCTTTGCCCCTTGCCTTTGCCCTTTGCGCTTTATCGGGAAGTTGGTATGGTGAGCGGGTCCGGACGCTGGCCCCATAGCTCAAATGGATAGAGCTCGAGTTTCCTAAACTTGAGATCCAGGTTCGATTCCTGGTGGGGTCACCATTTTTCCAGAGGTTGCATGTCGCGAATCATGGTCCCGGTGTCGTTGAACCCTTCAAAACACGTATTGCTGGCGCAAGGCGCATGAAGCCTATTTGTCAATGGGTGCAGCGCAGGAGTCTCACATATGCAGGCATAGCGTTTTTGTTGAGCCTCATTGCAGCGAGCCAAAACCTGCAATTGCGATTCGCGATTTCGCAGACAAGCGTCGTGTTTGGGTTGCAGGCGATCGTGCTTTTTGTGCTGGCGGGTTTGATCGCTCTGCACGCATTGACGAACCTGGTGCGGGATGTCGAGCGCGGCTATTCGCCCAACCGGTGTGCTCTTGCCGCAGTCATCCTGCTCGGCGCATTCTTTCTTCTGTCGTATTCCGGTATTAACCTTTTCCGTTTGATCTCAACCTCTTGAACTCCCTGAGACCAGCGGATGTTTGATTTCGGAAAGGCGCGACGGTCAAACCGTGCCATTGCGAACCAGAACGCATTTTGCGCTCTCGATGTTTTCGATGGTTCTGCTATGAGGTGCGCATGATGCGTTCATGGCTTGTCCGTCCCCCTGCAATTGCCGAGTCTTGCTTCGGTAAAAAGCGAGCAAACAGATTCTCAAAAAACTCGCTAAGCTGGGTTGGGCCTCGAAGCCATTTCAAATTGGCCGTAACCCTGATTATCACCGGATATCTTTCGAGCGGCTGCGTCTGTTTGCGTAGCGACCGGATGAACACCGATTCACCGAAGGAGCGAGCGCAAATCGAACAACGCATGCAAGAGATCTTTCGCGCTGCCGAACAAAAAGATTTCACCCGACTGGACACCTACCATTTTTACGGTCCGAAATTCACGAAGTTCAGCGGTTCATCGGCCGAAAGGCTCGATGCCGATGCAGGACGAAAAGGCGAGCACGAGGGTCTCGGTGCCATCAGCGGATTAACCATGAAAGCGGAGCAACTAAAGATTGATGTTTTTGGCGAAGTGGCCATCGCCACCTTCCTCCTCGATTACGAGTTTGTCGCTGCCAACGAGACGATTCACCGGAAAGAGCGCTCGACGCTCGTCTTCGTCAAGCATGACCGATCCTGGAAGATCGCCCATGAACATTTGTCTCCCATCAAGCTCTGATCGAACCTCGTTTACCGAACTGGACGCCTGTGCCGCGCCGTCGCTCTCCATGCCGAGCATCAGGGAGCATGCTCAAAGATGAGCGTGTGAATGGTGTGAAGCAGCCGCGCAGCCGCAAACGATTCATTGAATGATTCTCATCCGAAAGCTAAAAGGGCTGAAACCATGATTGCCGTTTCCGGCCTTTCGAAATTGTATGGCGACTTCCCGGCGGTCGTCGATTTGTCCTTCGCGGTGCAGCCGGGCGAGGTGCTCGGGTTGGTGGGCCCGAATGGCGCGGGCAAGACCACAACGCTGCGTTGTTTGGCCGGAATCATTCCCGCCAGCAAAGGCCAGGTGAGTATCTGCGGCCACGACATTGCCGGAGCACCGATTGCAGCCAAACAGCAATTGGCTTTTTTCAGTGATGAACCGCGGCTGTTCGAGTATCTCACCGTCTGGCAACATCTGGTTTTCACGGCCAGGCTTTATCGAGTGGGGGACTTTGAAGCGGGCGCGCGTGAGTTGCTCAAGGAATTGGAATTGGAAGACAAGCTGAACCAGCTTCCCTCAGAACTTTCACGCGGCATGAAACAGAAACTGGCCATCGCATGCGGATTCCTCCATGCGCCTAAAGTCATTTTCTTCGACGAACCGTTGACCGGGCTTGATCCGATGGGAATTCGCCGGATGAAAGATGCCATCGTCCGCCGGGCGCGCTCGGGAGCTGCCATCATCATCAGCTCGCATCTGCTGCACTTGCTCGAGGAACTCTGCACGCATGTGCTGGTGCTGAAACGCGGCCGCAACTTGTTTCACGGCACGCTCGACGCAATCATGAAACGGTTTGCGGCCGAGGATGGATCGAGCCTGGAAACGGTCTTCTTCCGCGCCACAGCGGACGAAGCGGGAGCCCCTCCCCCGGCATGAGTTCGTTGGCCAGCTTTGAAAAGGGGGCGGAAGGCTCGCCCATGCTTCGCGCCAGTCAGGCGTTAATTTATTTAGTCAGTCGCTCGGTGTGGAATTGGATTCGGATGCAAGTCCGGCGCGCTCGGCAACCGAAATACCTGCTGGGGGCCATTGCCGCTGTGGCATATCTCGGATTCTTTTTTGTCGGACCCGCTTTTGCCGCTCGTAAATCCGGGCCGATGCCACTGCAAGCTCCGGAGTTTCGCGCGATTGTCGAACTCATGGCCGCATTAATTCTGGCCATGTTGATGGTCGCAGCCTGGATTATTCCCAAGAAACGAGCGGCGCTCGATTTTTCGGAAGCGGAAATTGCGTTTTTGTTTCCTTCGCCGCTGAGCCGGCAGGCATTGATCCATTTCAAGCTGATCAAATCCCTGCTGGCCATCGGACTTACGGCCACGCTGATGGCCTTGCTCACGCACGCCAGGTTCAGCTCCGGCAATGTGTTGATGCCACTTTTGGCGTGGGGTCTCGGGTTGGGCATTGTGCAGTTGCACGACATGGGCGCTTCTTTCGTGCGCACCTGGCTCCTTGATCGGGGCGTTACTCACGCGGTGCGCCGTTTTGCAGTGTTCCTGATGATCGTGGTGGCCATCGCGATCACGCTCCTTCCGCAAGCGAGCTCGCTGCCGCGAGCCGATTGGGAGACCTTGGGAACCATCCAGGATTTTGCCGAGTATATTCATCAATTGCATGCCCATGGCTTGGTTTTCTTTTGCTTGCTCCCATTCGAGATGATTGTGCGGCCGTTTTTCGTGAGCGCGCCGTCAGAGTTTGTACTCAGCATCGCGCCTGTCCTGTGCGTTTTCGCGCTGCATTATCTTTGGGTTGTGCGATCGCAGGTCTCGTTCGAGGAAGCGACCATTGAACAGGCGCGGCGCAAGGCGGAGCTGATTGCCGCGGTGCAAGGTGGGAATTGGCACCTGGCGCAAGGCCGAAGGAAGGCCAAGCGAGCCCCATTCGAATTAGCTCCGCAAGGAAGCGGCGCCGTGGCGTTTTTTTGGAAGAACCTTTTGGCGGGGAGTGAAATGTTCAATCCGAAATTCTGGGGAACTTTTGCCATTGGATATGTCGGCATATTGATAATATTCCAAATGCTGGCGCCGGATTCCCCCATTTTGAAAATGTTAGGCGCGCTTCCTTTGGGATTGTTACCGGTGCTGGTATTTGCGGGCCCATTCTTACTGCCGTTGGATTTCCGGCAGGATCTAAAAATGGCCGACTTGCTCAAGACCTTTCCAGTTTCCGGCTGGCAGATCGCGTTGGGCCAACTGATCGCGCCGGCGCTGATCCTGACCACGGCCGAGTGGTTCTTATTGTTCGTGAACGGCCTCTTGCTCCCACAATTTCCGGGAATGAAACTGAGCCCGATTCTCGGCCGCGTCAGCTATGTACTGTCCGTCGCAATGATATTTCCTTTTTTGAATTTGATTTCACTCCTCGTGGTCAACACCGCCACACTGCTTTTCCCCGCCTGGATGCCTTCCGCACGGCGCGGTCCCCGCGGCATGGAGGCGATGGGCCAGCAGATCATTTTTTCGTTCATTCAGTTGTTCAGCCTCGCTTTGGCGCTGCTCCCGGCAGCCGGCATCGGCTTACTGGTGTTCTTTGTCGGACGCGGCATCGTCGGACCGGTGGTGATCGCTCCGATCGCATCGGCGGCTGCGGTCTGCGTGCTGTGTATTGAAATTGGGGTCGGAGTCAAAATGCTCGGTGATTTATGGGAGCGCCATGATCTCTCTCTTGAAGAACAATCAACATGATCATGGAAATGGGATCAAGTGATCAAGTGATCAAGTGCACATCGCGTCAGCGTCAACCTTCACAAAAGAAAACCCCCTGCCGATTTGCATCGGCAGGGGGCGCAGTGGGAGTCTATCGGGTTAGAATTTGTAGATGATATTGGCCGCGACGGTGACGGCGTTTTCATCAGCATTGCTAAATGGGCTATCGCCTTGAAGGCTGTGGTCCCAGCGCACTTCCGCGCGGGTAATCACGTTCTGCCAGAGCGAGTAGTCGAGAGTGCCGGTGAGTGAGAAGAGTTCATTTTGCGTGTCGCTTCCTGGAGCGCCAGCATCGTAAAACGTACCATCCGAACCTTTGGTCAGATCACCGCGGACGTTGAATTTGACCTTTTCAGTTGCCTGATAGGAGGCGTAGAGCGCGGTGGCCCAAACCCAGTTGTCGCCAGGGGTGGTCGTGTTCAATCCATTTTGCCGATAATCGAACGCCCCGCCCAGAGTCAAGCCGGTGAGCGGAGTTGGCAGAGTCACCCCCGCGTAATAGCTGGTGGTGTCTTTCGAGTTCGCGCCCACGGAAACGCCATTCATCCCATCCACGACACCCGCGTAAATGGCGGTGCCTGTAAGTGGGCCGGCGGCTTCCGGAAGAACGATGCTCACCAAGCCGAGATAAGTCTTGTGCGATTCGACTCCATCGGCCGGTTTTTCATTGATGGCGCCAAACCACGTATCAGCCACGCCTGCTGAAAAGCTGAGAACGTCACTGACGGCGTAACTGGCCATGACTCCGGTATGGGTAACGGGTTCCAAAGCGTAACCGTAAGAGCGGCTGAAGTTGGGATTGCTCCCGCTGTCGAAGACTTCGTAACCGATGCAAGTGTCGAAAACGCCGACCTTGAAATCGATTCCGTTGCCGACCGGGGCGCGCAAAAGAACATGCGCCTGTTTGATGGCAAAGTCATCGAAGTTAACTGAACCACCACCGTTGAGCGTCGTTCCGCCGAAATAATTTGCGTCAGGACCGAAAGCGAGTTCGGCCTTGTAACCGGCGGACCATTGTCCTTCTTCGAGCGGCTTTTCGAGGTTCAACCGGACAACGTGGAGGTTGAAATTATCCACTTTGTCGGCACCATCGAAGGATCGGCCATAGAGCGGGCCACCACCGGTGCCGGGCTTCCAAATGGCAGAGGTTTCGACGTAGCCGCTGAGCGTTGTGGACGACAAAGCGGTGAGCACCTGATTGGCTGCTTCTTCGGCTTGTGTGGCCGGGACGCAAGTAATGAGTCCAGCCATTGCCAAGCCCAAGGTCCAGGCGTTCGGCCGGAGTGGCGACGGGCTTTGGGCGGCTTGTATTGATCTTTGTTTCATTATGTTCATGGTTTGGGGTTGATCCTGCGTTTGCATTCGATTTGATCGGCTTTTCGTCATGAGGCCAGATCGTGAATGCTTCGAATGGACAAGCGCCACCTGCGATGGAGGACGCCTGAATTTCGACAATTGGTTTTCACTTCACGCTGCTTTAAAGAAAGGCTCGACGGCCAATGCACTCAGCCGTCGAATTGCAATCCATACAACGCATCATGCGGCGGTTAGCAACCGAAATGCCATGGCATGGCTTCGGTGCAAGTTGCTGATGTGACGCTGCTTTCAATTTCAATCGAACTGCTGCGCTTTCCGCCTGGGTTGTTCGTTGTGCAGGGTGATCAAATATCACCAGATTGCGAACAAAGAATCGCCAGTCGGTTCGAAGCGAAAAGCGGAGTCTTGAAGTGCAATGCGCATTGCGCAAAGACCCCTTCCGCCATTGACGGAAGGGGTCTTGCCGTGAGCTGAAATCAGAATTTGTAGATCACGTTGGCCGCGAGCGTCACCGCGTTGCGATCACCAATGCTGAAAGGTTTTCCACCATTCAGATCATGATCCCAGCGAACTTCCGCACGGGTCAAAACGGCTGACCAAAGGCTGTATTCAAGCGTGCCGGTCAGAGCAAACAATTCATTTTGCTGGTCCGATCCGAAACCGCCAGCATTGTAGTAAGTGCCGTCAGAGCCTTTGGTCCATTCGCCACGGGCATTGAATTTAACCTTCTCGGTGGCCTGATAGGAGGCATAGACGGCCCCAGCCCAAGCCCAATTGTCTCCACGAGTGGTAGTGTTGATTCCATCTTCGCGGTAATCAAACGCACCGCCAAGAGACAAGCCTTGGAGTGGCGTGGCGATCGTTGTGCCGACGTAGTAGCTGGTGGTGTCTTTGGAATTCGTGCCGGCAAAAGCTCCATTCAATCCATCGACAACTCCCGCGTAGAGGGCAGTGCCCGCGAGGGGTCCAGCAGCTTCAGGCAAGGTGATCGTGACCGATGCCATGTAGGTTTTTTCCGATTCGTCGGCCAAAGTGATCCCATCGCGGCTGGGTGCTTCGTTGATTGCGCCGCGGGCGGTATCGGCGATACCAGCGGCAAAACTAATCATGTCATTGACATGATAGCTTGCCAAAACACCGGTGTGCTGGCGCGGTTCGAGCAGAAAACCAAACGACCGGCTGAAGTTAGGGTTGTTGCCACTTTCGAAAACTTCGTAGCCGATGACGGTATCGAACACACCCATTTTGAAATCGACTCCATTGCCGACCGGGGCGCGGAGCGAGACGTAAGCCTGCTTGATACCGAAATCATCGAACAGGGTGGCATTGGCGCCGGCGCCTCCATTCAAGATGGATCCTTCAAACCAGTTGGCGTCTGGACCGAAAACCAGATCGGCTTTATAACCAGCCGACCACTGGCCTTCATCCAGAGGCTTTTCCAATTTCAAGTTGATGACGTGAAGGTTGAAGTTGTCCACCTTGTCCGCGCCATCAAACACACGGCCAGGGAGCGGTCCGCCGCCTGTGCCTGGTTTCCAGATTGCCGAAGTTTCGATGTACCCGCTCAGGGTTGTCGATGACAACGCGGTCAACACCTGGTTGGCCGCCTCCTCGGCTTGTGCAATTGATCCGAGGCTCACGACGCCTGCGGCGGCGAGAGCCAACGTCCATTGGTTACGCTTCATTTTGGTTCCTCCTGCGATGTATGTTTTGCGATTAAACGTTTTACGTAGGGTAAAATCGGTTTACCCCGACACCATAAAAACGGTGCATTTGCGGCGAACGATAGGGAAAAGGCCCTAGGTTGACAATAAGAAATTTAGTGCCGGAGTGTGCCACGCCGAAGAAGCCCCAACACCCAACATTCGGTATGACAACGTGTCACCGTACAAGATATGGGGTTTTCATGTCTGCCATTCCATGTTCGGTGACGCGTTCGCCGGTGTGTTGAGCTCCGGGTTTACCTCCTGAAAATCCAAAGCAAAAACGTCAGCAGCGCGCTTAAGAGAAGGCAAGTCACAATCGGAAAACTCACACTGAAATTCCCCTTTTGATAATGGATGTCTCCGGGAAAGCGTCCGAGCCAATTCCTTCCAATGCCTGTCCAAAGCAGCAAACCCACCCCGACTAAAACGAGGCCAACGATCACCAGCACTTTTCCGAGGTCATTCATCTTGCAACCTGAGTGATAGGCTGAAGCCGGCGATTTCTCAAGAGTCAATCAAGCGCCCAGCCAAATGGAGTAATCGAGTGAATCAGTCGATTTTCCGATTCCGATTCGCGGGATCATTGATTACACTCTCTGACGAACCGATTCCACCATGGCTACCATTGCAATTCTCGGAACACTCGATACCAAAGGCGAAGAACATCTGTTTCTTGCCGACCAAATCAAAGCTCATGGACATGAGACTTTGGTGATTGACGTTGGAATTTTGGAGGAACCCGGGTTTAAACCCGACGTTTCTCGCGATCAAGTGGCTTCGGCAGCCGGTTTTGTCGTGGCGGATTTGCTTGCCCGTCGGGATCGCGGCGAAGCAGTCAAAGCCATGTCTCTTGGCGCACCGATCGTGCTGACGCAGCTTGTCAACGAAGGGAAAATCGCCGGGGTGATTTCTCTCGGTGGCGGCGGGGGAACCGCTATTGCCACTGCGGCGATGCGGGCATTGCCGATCGGTTTTCCCAAAGTCATGGTCTCCACTTTGGCGAGCGGGAACGTGGCCCAGTATGTGGGAACCAAAGACATCGTGATGTTCCCGAGCATTGTTGATATCGCCGGCCTGAACAGGATTTCTCGAATGATTCTGAGCCGTGCTGCGGGAGCCATTTGCGGGATGGTCGAGGCACAACCGAAGAGCGGAGCCGACAAACCGATCATCGTTGCCAGCCAATTTGGGAACACCACGGCTTGCGTTGATCACGCTCGAAAGATTCTGGAACAGGCAGGCTACGAGGTGCTGGTTTTCCATGCGACCGGCACGGGTGGACGAACGATGGAATCTCTCATTGAATCCGGGATGGTGAGTGGAGTGTTGGATATTACCACGACCGAATGGGCCGATGAGCTTGTGGGAGGTTTTCTTAGCGCCGGACCGACGCGGCTGGAAGCGGCTGCGCGGATGGGCGTGCCGGCAATCATTGTTCCGGGTTGCCTGGATATGGTGAACTTTTATGGGCCAGAATCGGTGCCGGAGAAATTCAAAGGGCGCACCTTTTACCAGCACAATCCCCAAGTCACTTTGATGCGCACCACACCGGAGGAATGCCAGGAGCTGGGGCGGATTTTGGCGATGAAAGCAAATGCTTCGACCGGGCCCGTCTCTGTGCTCATTCCAAAGCGGGCGATCAGCATTATCAGCGCGCCGGGACAGAAATTTCATCATCCGGAAGCGGACGAAGCCCTATTCAGCTGCCTGAAATCAAGTCTTCGTCCGGACATCGAGCTGATTGAGATGGATTGCGAGATCAATGATCCGCCGTTTGCCGAGGCCTGCGCGAGGGCCTTGTTGAAAAATATTCAGAGAAAAAGTTGAACCAAAAAGGACCAGGGACGGTCTTTTGTGTGGCGCGCTGAACAGCCGGTTGTCATTGAAGGTGAAGAGCGTTGGTTGATTTGGGACTTTTCATCTTGGGACTGAGATCGAGTCGTCCGCAATTTCTCACCCAAACGACCGCGACAACCTGTCTGTGCGAAGGGTCGGGTCCGGAGTAACGGTTTGACTTGGAAAATTGAGAACCGTACATTGGCCAGCCATGTTTGCCGCTGGAACAAAAGCAGGCGTTGCTCCCGATCGTTCATCCCAGGCGCAGTACGTCACGTGGAAGCACATTGTCGAACCGGTCGAACCGTTCATGGATCGAGTGGCCCATGCCCTCGCCGAACAGGTCGATGCTTTCGACTCGGGAATCGTCCCCTACGCCCGCTATGCTCTGACCAATCAAGGCAAACAACTCCGCCCAGCCTTGGTCGCACTCAGCGGCAATGCCGCGGGTTGCATGAACGATCAGCATGTGACGGTGGCCGTGATCATCGAGATGGTCCATTTGGCGACCCTTGTTCACGACGATATCATGGACTCCGCGGAAATCCGGCGGCGGCGCCCCACGCTTGCGGCAAATTGGGGCAATCAGATTTCGGTTTTGGTGGGCGACTGCCTTTTTGCTCATGCGCTGAAACTGGCGGCGAGTTTTCCCTCGCCGGAAATCTGCAGGGCGGTTGCTTCCGCTACCAACACGGTCTGCTCTGGGGAAATCCTGCAAACTCAGCAGCGGCGCAATTTCAAGCTGACGCGTGCCGAGTATTTCAAGATTCTTGAGATGAAAACGGCCGAACTTTTCGCGTTGTCCTGCGACCTGGGCTCTTCCCTGGGTGAAGCTGGAGAACCGGTGCGAACCGCCTTGCGTAATTTCGGCCTGGCATTTGGCACTGCCTATCAAATCTACGACGATTGCCTGGATCTTTTTGGAAGCGAAGCGGCCGTGGGAAAGTCACTCGGGACAGATTTGGCGAGCGGGAAATTGACCTTGCCGATTTTGATTATTTTTGAGCGTGGATCGAGTGCGGATCAGGCGCAATTGCGGGAGTGCGTGCAACACTGGGAACCGAGCTATTATCCGCAAGTGTTGAAACTGCTTGAAACCTATAATGCCCAGGCGGAATCGCGCGACATGATTCATTATTATCTGGCAGAAAGCCGGCGCGCATTGAGTCCGGTCCCGGATTCGGAAGGTAAGGCTGCGCTGTTGGCGCTCGGAGATTTTTTGGCGCAACAAACCGATGCTCTGGGGGTTACTGCATACAAATGATCGCTTCCAGCGTTATGATTCAACCTTTGACTGCTCCCGTTGCGGAAAAGCCGCAACCGACGCACGAGCAGAAAGAAGAGTTGGCTCTGGTCAAACGCGCGCAGGAAGGGGATTTGGCGGCTTACGACGAGTTGGTTCGGAGGTATCAGGAGCGGATCTACGGAACGATCTACCACATGACTTCGAACCACGAAGACGCCAATGATCTGGCCCAGGAAGCATTCATCAAAGCGTATCGGGCGCTCAAATCATTCAAAGGAGACTCGAGTTTTTTCACCTGGGTTTACCGCATCGCGGTGAACAAGACCATCAACTTCCTGAAGCAGCGCAAAAATCGGGTTCACATGAGCTTGAATGACCTCGATTTCAACGCGGAACATGATCCTGACCTCATTGCTTTGATTTCCGAAAAAAATCCGCGGCGGGAACTCAATCTGACGGAACTCCAGGAAAAATTGAACGAGGCCCTGTTGAAGCTGTCGGATATTCATCGATTGGTCGTCACTTTGCACGACGTACAGGGTTTGTCGCATGAGGAAATCAGTAAGATCATGGATTGCAACACAGGCACGGTCCGATCGCGCTTGTTTTATGCTCGACAACAACTGCAAGCTTACTTATCTGACTACTTGAAAACACCATGAGTGTTCAGCCAGACCACGATTTTAAAGATTTGCAGGTTCTGCTTTCGCTGAAAGGACGCGAAACTCCGCCCCCGGGATATTTCAATCGATTCTCCCAGAATGTCATCGCCCGTCTCGAACGGGATGATGCGGTGGAGTATTCCTCGTGGTGGACCAGCCTGGTCCGGCAGTTTGACGCCAAGCCGATTCTGGTGTGCGCCTACAGCTGTGTCGTTTCCGGTTTACTGCTGCTCGGGTTTAAGATTTCACACGTCTTTGCAGCGGAAACGGCTTCCTTGCCGACCATTGGTAATCCCTGGGGTCTTGCCGCTACTTCCGCCGGTGGAAGCTTTCAACCGCCGCTCGATCATTTTGTGAATCACGTGGTCGATCACACCGCGGTCAATTACGCGTTCCCCACGCGCGGCGGAGTGCGGTTCAACTCTCAATCGAGCTTGAACACTTCGCTCTTCCGCATCCAGCCCGCTTCCTACTCGATTAGCTACTGAGCCCTCGGACAGAACCCATCGGTGGCAGGGCAATTTCGATTCAAGATTCAAAGACAATCGGAATTCTTTCGTTTCCCGATCCTGGTTCCATTGGTGGAATGCAGTCGTTGATTGCCCTGTGAGACTGTGACGTGACTGCTCCTGTCGCGGAATCGAAGCCAGCAAAAGAGTGGCAGAAAGCGAACTATTTCTTTTCGTCCTTTTCCGCCGCGGGAGGGGTTTCCGTCTTTGGTGCGTCCAAATTCAGCTGGGCCAACACTTCATCGCTCAAATCAGTCTGGCCGCTCGTGTACAGAATAATCGGCGTGAGCGCGGCGCTGTCGGCGCTGGAATCGAAAACAAAATTGTATCCACCGGCTTTTGCTTTCGTTGACACCACTTCGCGAATTTCGCGAATAATGTTGTCGCGGTAACGGCGCTGCGTTTCATCGAGGCGCGCGGCCGTTTCGCGCCGGAACTGTTGAACATTGGTTTCAATTTCGCGCAACTCGACTAATTTGGTTTCGGCGTTCTTCTTTCGCTTTTCCCGTTCTTCCGTTGACACGGCCTGGTCGTTGGCGCCTTCGACAAATTTCTTGTACTCCTCATTGGCTTTTTGGTAGTCGTCGAGCATTCCTTTGAGGACTTTGTCCGCGTCGGCACGGCGTTCCTTCAATTGTCCATCGGCCTGCTTGGTTTTGAAGTACCCCTCGAAAACCTTCTTCATATCGACGATGGCGATTTTGGGTGAAGTTTGAGCTTGCAGCGAGGATGGGCCGCCGATGAGGGCGAAACTGAGCAATAAAGCTGGAATGAATTTCAGGTGCATAGGAAATGTTGAGGGTTCAGCTAGTAATCACGGGAGAACCCAACGCTGAATTGGAATCGCCCACCGCCATCGGAAAACTGGTCGTGCGTAATGGGCACGCCATAATCGAGTCGCAGCGGTCCGAGCCGGGGAATATTGAGCCGAATGCCCACCCCCCAGTTGTCGTTGTAAATCTTTTGCTCGTCCGCGAGATCGAAGCTGTACGCATTTTCATAGACATTACCGATGTCATAGAAGAGTGCAAACCGTAATCGCTCGATGATGGGAATGCTGTACTCGATCGAGCTGAACCAGAACGTTTCGCCGCCGATCGGTTCGGGATCGACCAATTCGGTGGTCAGAGTTCCATCGGGATTTACGCTGGTGACCTCGGTGCCGCGATGAGGCCCCACCTGGCGATACTTGTATCCGCGAAGGGAATAAACACCGCCGAGGAAAAACCGGTCAAAGAGATGGACTCGATCGGAGCGGCCGTAATTGTCCACCACGCCAGCGCGTCCGCCGATTTCCCAAACGTGCCCCTTGGCAAATCCAGGAAAATACCAGGACGATCGGAGCTCCAGTTTGTAAAAATCCGTATCGCCGCCAAAAGGTCCACCGGCCAGTTCGGTGGTAAACTCGGTGCGTTGTCCACGGTCCGGAAGGAGCACGCTGTTTCGCGTGTCCCACGCCACGCCCGTTCCAATTTTGGAAACGAGCTGATGGCCTTCCTCATCGCGGATGAATTGCGGGGCGCGAGGATCAACATCCAGAATCCCGATTTCCTCGATGGTGTAACTCACGTTCCCGACCACGAAATCGGACCAAAGCGCTTTGCTCAAACTGACCTTGCCGCCAATCTGAGACACATCATAAAGCGAGCTGTAGAAATTCAGTTCGCGGAAATAAAGATCCGTGCCAAACATCAGCTTGCGATCGAGGAACCACGGTTCCACAAAAGAAATCTGAAAATCTTTGCGCCGCGTGCCGAGTTGCAGGTTGACCCGCAACTTCTGGCCGCCACCGCGAAAATAAGGTGGATTGAGCAGATCAAAATTGCCCTCCCGATAACCGACAAAGCCGACGAGGTTATCCACCGAACTGAACCCCGCTCCGAGTTCGAAATGTCCAGTGCTCGCCTCCTGCACATCCAGCACGAGGTTCTTGCGATTCGGCACATCGGTCGGCTCGTCGTCCGTCTCCACCTTGTCGAAAAAAGTCATCTGTTCCAGGCGCGCTTTGCTGAGTTTGACCCGGACCATGTTGAACACTTCACCAGGAGAGACGGCCAATTCACGCCGGATTACTTTGTCTTTGGTTTTCGTATTGCCGCGAATCTCGATTTTCTCGATGTAAGACACTCCTTTGTCCTCATCCATGATTTGATAAACGAGATCCATCGTGCCGCGTTCAGTGTTGGGATACCGGATGGGGCGCACCCAGGTATCGATGTAACCTCTCGCGCCGTAAAAGTCGCGGATGTGCTCGATGTCCTCCTGCAGTTTTTTCGGGCTGAAAACCTGCCCAACTCCCATCCGAAGGCTGCGCGCGATATCTTCGGATTTGAAAACGGAGTTTCCCTTGAACTCCACTGAACCGACTTTGTACTGCACGCCTTCAAAAATGATGAAGCGCAGCACCATGTGTTTGGGATCGGTATAATCGAATTGGACATCCTTCAGTTCAAAATCGATGTAGCCCTCGTCATGATAAAAGGCGGCCAGCTTTTCTTTGTCATCTTCGAATTGCTCGTCTTTGAGCACGCCGCTGCCGGTCAGCCAGGAGAACATCCAATGCCGCCGGGTTTTGATGGTCTTGCGCAATTTGCGTTGGGTAAACGCCTGCGCGCCGACAAATTCCACATCCTCGATTTTGACTTTGGGAGCCTCGGTGATCTTGAAAGTGACCGTGCCCTTTCCGGTGGCCTCCTCGATATTGAGATCGTATTTCACCTCCGTCCGCTGGCGTCCGGACTTCTGATACATTTTTTGAATTTCCTGCGCGTCTGAAAACAGTTTTCGCTCATTCAAAGGTTCACCGATTTTGGAAGTGACCTTGCGCAATAATTTCCGGCGGGAGTATTTTTCATTTCCTTCAAAGCGTATGTCCGTGAGTGTCGGTTTTCCTTGGACTACGTAGGTGAGTGTCACGCCTTGCGGTGAGCGCTCTTCGGCCACGCGAATGTTGTAGAACAACCCGGTCGCATACAAACTGCGGACATCATCATCAACGCCCGTGCGTGTGTAAACGTCACCCACTTTGATTTTGATATTGGCGCGGATGAGAGCGTCGCTGGCCGCGGGGGGCCCGACGTGGCGGATTTCGATTTTTTGAACGGGGAGTCCTGGCTGCTGCGCCCAGACCGGGCAGAGCAAAGCCAGGACAAGCCATCCCCAAAGCCCATGTCGGCAAAACAAAATACTCATTCGTACGTGATCAACCCGGCAGATCCTCGGCACTGACCTTGGCGGCGCTTTCAAAACGCGTGAAGCCTTTCAAGAAGGTCAGGTGCACATCGCCGGTGGGCCCGTTGCGCTGCTTGGCGATCAGGAGATTGACCGGCACCGCATCCGCCTCGACAGCGCCTCCGTCGTCATCGTCTCCCGATTTTTCCTCGGGCTTGTAAAGCAGACAAACGAGGTCGGCATCCTGTTCAATGGCGCCGGACTCGCGCAAATCCGACAGACGCGGTTTGCGGCTTTTGTCCTTTTCCAGTTCGCGATTTAACTGGCTCAAAACGATGACGGGCACACTGAGTTCTTTGGCCAACGCTTTGATGCCATTGGAAATATCGGCGATTTCCTGCTGCCGGTTTTCGGCACGCCGCGAAGTAGAATTGAGCAGTTGCAAGTAGTCAATCACAAACAACCTGATCCCGAACTGCTGGAACATGCGCCGCGCTTTGGCGCGTAATTGCAGGATGGAAAGCCCCGCGCTGTCATCAATAAACAATGGCGCATTGGCCAGTTTTCCCGCGGCCCCAGTCAATTTCGGAAAATCCCTTTCGGCCAGAAATCCATCGCGAATATTGCGAAGGTTAACGCGCGATCTTGAACAAAGCATGCGCAGCACGAGCGATTCCGCCGTCATTTCCAGACTGAATACTCCCACCGGCAATTTCAAATCCACCGACACATGCTCGGCGATATTCATCGCCAGGGAGGTCTTGCCCATGGAAGGCCGGGCTGCGATGACAATCATTTCCCCGCCATGCAATCCGCTGGTCATTTTGTCGAAATCCGGGAAACCGCTGCCGATGCCAGTGAGCGCCCCCTGTCGCGCGTGAAAGTCCTCGATCGTATTGATCGCGGAATGAACGAGATCCTTGATCGTTTTGGAACTGGCCTGAACTCGTTCTTCATTAATCCGGAGAATATCCCGTTCGATTTCATCGAGCAGTTTGTCCACTTCACCCTGATTCTCGTAAACCCGGCCGACCACCTCCGTGCAGGTTTGAATCATCTTCCGGAGGAGAGATTTTTCCCAAACGATTTCGAGGTAATAACCCAGATTCGCTGCCGAAGGGGTGCTGTCCACCAAAGCCGCCAAATAGGTCAGACCCCCAATGCCGTCGAGTTGATTGGCGTCTTTGAGCCGCTGTTGAACAGTGATCAGATCAATCGGTTGCTTTTGGTCGTACATCGAAACCAGCACTTCGTAAATCTGGCGATGACGCAGGTCATAAAAGACTTCGCTGCCGCGTTTGAACTTTTCGATGCAAATGCCCATGCTCTCGTTTGGAGATTGCAAAACACAGCCGAGCACCCCTTGTTCGGCCTCGGTCGAGTGCGGAGGCAATCGGTCCACCGCCG
>JBFMDG010000006.1:0-32925 GCA_040754135.1 Verrucomicrobiota bacterium | reverse complement strand
GGTAATGGCAAAGGCTCAACGTGCCGCGTCCGCAGATCCATTCGTTCGAGGGTTTTGTTTCCAAAGCCAAAAAGCGCACTGCCGTCTTTAGAAAAAGCAAAAGGATGCCATTCGCGACCGGTCAGTTCTTCTGCGCGCGCCTCGTTCGCTTTCCACATTTTCAAGGTGCCGTCGTAATCGCTCCCGGACACCAGCCACTCGCCATCCGGACTGTAGGCCAAAGCCCATACTTCACTCTGATGACCTTTCAGACGCCGCCGAATCTGGCGTGTGGCGACATCGTAAATCACGATCGTTTGATCCGCGCTGCAGGAGGCCAGCGTGCTTCCATCCGGTGAGAACGTGACAGTGGTCACCCAGCCGCTGTGAGCGGCAAATTGAGAAATCTGCCGGCGTGAATTCAAATCCCATAGCAGCACCGAACCATTCCAATGCGCACTGGCAAGAACATTGTCCGCATTCACGCTGACGCAGGTGGTGCGATCGGGAAAAGCGGGTTTGAGCGGCTCCAACTCTTCTCGCTTTTCCAGATCCCAAAGGCGAATTGCCGGGCCCGTGCCCCAAAGAAGCAGGCGTTCATCGGCCGATAAAGCCAGAGCCTGGCGCGACCACGCATCCGCTCTGCCGGTCCCGGGCAGGAAATAGAGCCGTTGCCATGATTTGGTGTCCCAGACTGCGAAGCGATTCCCTTCTGCAACGATCATCCACGCGTTCGACTTCGAGAACACCAGTGGAAAATCGAGCGCAGGCAGCAAAGCGCTCTCCTCCCACGTGCGCGCACTCCAGCGTCGCAATCCGACATTAATGTCTTTGGGCAAACGCGTCGCGTCGTGCGTGGGCGCAACGAGCCATTGGCCATCGGGGCTGAATTTCAACGGAGAGCCCACTCCATTGGTGAACACTCGAACAATCTGTTTCGAAGCCAACTGGCGAATGATGAGATCCCCTCGATCGCCACTTGCCAGGTACTGGCCATCCGGGGAAATGGCCAGGCCGCCAAACCCGCCGCTGAAAGAACCGAGGGTGATGTGCTCGTCCCCCTTCGCCGCGTTCCAGAGGAAACGCCATTCAAAACCGCGCAGATCCGGCTGATTTGTGCTCGGCGCAAATCTGAACCCCGTCAGGTTCAACGCATTTGTCGTTGCGGGCAGATAATTTGAAAGGAGCGCTTGCGCCCGCCCAAGGTTGCCTTCATTAATTGCCTGCCAGGCGAGGTTCATATCGGCAACGTACAACGAACGGCGCAATTCCATCGCTGCTTTTTCCGCCTGGCGTTTTTCGTATCCAGCCACGCGTCCGAACCGTTCCGCGCGCGTGGCCTGTTGGAAAGCAAGCCCGGCCAGCTCGCCCACGCGCGCCGTTTGCCGAAACGCGTAAATGGCCAGGCCCGAAACCACCAGCAAAATGACCAGGCCCATCAAAGTGCTTTGCAACACACCACGGCGATAAGCGGCACGCTCGACTTCCGCCTGGCGTTCTCGTTCCGCCGCCGCGGCGGCCCGCCTTTGATCGAGTGAACGGAGATTGCGCGCCAGTTGACCGGCACTGTCAAAGCGGTCTTGAGGATTGCCCGCGAAACATTTTTTCAAATCCTCGCGAAGCAACGGATCGCAGACCTGCTCAGCCCAATCGGTCGTCAAAGGCCGGGCCAGATCGCCAATGACCAACTGATACAACACGACTCCCAGCGAAAAAATATCCGAGCGCGTCGAAGCCGGCTTGCCGGCCAAAAGCTCCGGCGCCATGTACAATTGCGTTCCGGTCAGCGATGGGTTGCTCGACGACAGCATCGTCTGCGTAAATCCGGCGCGGGTATGTCCGGCAAGGTATTCCTCGGAAACGACCTGGCCGATGCCGAAGTCGGTGAGCTTTGCCACCAAGGGCGCCGGTCCAGCGCCAGCGGCATTCGTCAATGAATCCGCTGGAGCGGCAAGGGCGGCAGTTTTCAGGCGCGCGGTAGCTCGATGCAATTCCGCAGTGGATGCGGCGCCGACGAGAATATTCGAGGGTTTAACATCGCGATGAATAATTCCGGCGTCATGCGCGGCTTGGAGCGCATCGGCCACTTGCGCCACGACCTCGAGTCGCTGCTCGACCGGGACCGGCTCGCTCTGTGCGCGCAACCAACTGGCCAGATCTTTGCCCGGAACGTAATCCATCACCACGTAAAATGGCGGTTCATCAAAGTAAACTTCCTCGATCGAAACGATGTTCGGATGCATCCCCACGCGCTCGCGCAAAAGCCGAAACAAGGTCACTTCGCGCCGCAGTGATCGGACGCGATCGGCGCGGAAACAGAATTTGAATACGCGCAAGGAACCGAGCTGTTGATGGCGCGCCAGCCAGACTTCGCCGAAGCCGCCTTCGCCGAGTTTTTCCTCCAAGACCCATTTTGTGCCGGGCACCGGTTGTTCGATGGCGGGTCGCCAGCCAAGAACCAATTCATTGTCCACGGAGGTGAAGCGTTGCGCTTTTTCCGACGTGGTGGGCGGGCCAGGCGGACCATTGGCGATATCGGCCACCTCGCAGATTTCGACTGGTTCATCGACGCCTTTGAGGAGGTAAAGGCCATGATTGACCCAATCGAGTTTGCCGACTTCTTCGAGATCTTGTCCGCGCAGAACCTGGCGCGCATTGTCGAAAGCAAACCGGGTTAGGAGGATTTGGTTGGCGCTGCCCAGGCTCATCAAACGCGAGCAGAGATCCACCTGGATCCCGTAGAGATCGCGTGGTTTGTTCTGACCTTCGATCTCTTCGATCAACACCTCGCCGACGTGAATGCCGACACGGTCGAAGACTGCCTTGCCGGTCTCGATAGCGAGCGCGCGCAAACGCGCATTGAGGAGCAGCGCAAATTTGGCGGCATCGGAAGGGCGGGCGAACACCAGAAAGAACGAATCGCCGGCCGTGCTGATTTCCTCGGCTTCAGGAAAGCAATGCAGCAATTCGCGCAAAAGCTGGTGATGCCGGTGGATGAGCGCGATGCCCTCGCGATCGCCGTATTGCTGTTTGATTTGCGTCGAGCCGACAATATCGGTGAAGACGAGGGTGACGAGCCCCACGCGATGTTTGCGCTGAAACTGAGCGACCTGGTCGCGATGTATTAATACGTTCTGGATCTGCATGACGCCGGGCTGTGGCGCGGAGCTTAAAGTTCCGAAGCGACCGTTTAAAGGTCAAATTTCCCGGCGAGCAGGAAGGTTTGCGAGATTGCTTGAAGCGCGATTCACGAGGAGCGCGAATCAGAGAATTAAAGATTCCGGCTGCCTGGGCAGATTGGGATTCGGAATCGCGCTTCGTTCGCAATCTGCCCAATAAATTCGATCTCCCACTTTCAGGTGGCGGGCGCGTGTTGATCGAGCGGATGTTGTCCCGTGTTCCGATCGCTTTCAGTGAACCTTGATTCGCGCGCTGGTTTTGGTCGCCGCCATTTGTGGCATTTGAGGGACCGGCGTGCTGCACCAAAGATCGTTTGATTTCTGATCCCGGGCAGCTTGCTTGACGCTTTCAATCTCGATGCCATCCCGCTTCAACTCCTCGGGAGAAGCCAACGCCGCCACGGTGCCGGATGGATGCTCATACCAACCGGGATCACCGTAATCCGTGATGCCTTCCCGCACTTTGAGGACAGTGAACATGCCGCCCATGGTGATGTAATCAAAAGGTCCGGGCGCACCCATCATAGGAATGCTGTTCCGCGGATTTTTCATGCCCATTTCGCCCATCTCAGCCATCCCATCCTGGCCCATGACCATGTAACCTGGAATGAGCTTGCGAATTTTCTGGTTCAACCCCTCGGTATTGATGCCAATCAAATTCTCGAACTCGTGCCCCATCTGGTTCATCACGTGATGCGTCATGTGACAATGCAACGCCCAATCGCCCGGCTCATCCGCAACAAAATCAAATGTCCGCGTCTGCCCAACTGCCGTCAGCGCGGTCGTCTCCAACTGCTGGGCAGATTCGGCGATCTGCCCGCCATCCGTTTCAGTGATCCTGAACTGATAGCCATGCAAATGAATCGGGTGATGACTCATCCCGCTCAAGTTGCATAAGCGGATGCGCACGCGATCGCCCCGTTTCGCCACCAAAGGCGCGGTGCCTGGAAAAACTTTGGCATTGAAAGTGAAAAGATTGAAATCGGTCATTTCATTCGGATCAGGCCGCGCCGCCCCGACTTCGATTTTCCACTCGCTCAAGAGGAGCGCGAAATCGCGATCGGGCCGCCGATTCGGATGACGCGGATGAATGATGAACAAGCCCATCATGCCAAGCGCCATTTGCGTCATCTCATCATGATGCGGGTGGTACATATGCGTGCCATGCTGGCGGAGCGTGAATTCATATTTAAAGGTTTCTCCCGGCTGAATGATTTTTTGGTTCAGACCCGCGACTCCGTCCATGCCGTTCGGCAACAGAATGCCATGCCAATGAACGCTCGTTCCCGCCGGAAGTTTGTTCGTCACGTAAATGCGAACGCGATCGCCTTCCACCGCTTCGATGGTCGGGCCATGAACGCTGCCATTGTAACCCCAGCAATTGGCCACGAGTCCGGGTGCGAATGCGTGTTCGTTCACCGGCTCGGCGATCAGATGATAAACCTTCACTCCATCAACGATCCTCCAAGGCAATGTGCCGCCATTGGGCGTAATCACGGGAGTGTAATCTTTTCCCGGTTCCCCTGGCGGCATTGGTTTTTGTTCCTCAAATCGTTCGCCTTTCCTTGGCGCCGCGCTCTCGCGTGGCTTATCGGAGTCTCGCGTTTTGACTTGGGCATCGAGGTTGAGGACGGTCGCCCCGCCGGCCATGGTGGCGGCCCCGGCCACAAATTTACGTCGGGTCATCATGTTAGTGTTTGTGTTGCTCATGCGTATGTTCCGGCTTCGGAGTGGCCGTTTTTGAGGGCGCAGGAATTGCCGTCAGGGTGAGACTTCCGCCCACCACCCGATCGAGTCGCGCCCGGGCGATCCAATAATCGCGCAAAGCCTCAATGGCTTCGCGTTCCGCCATGGCTTCGCGCTCCTTGGCGGAAAGAAGCGCGAGATTGCCGAGTTGCATTGCGTTGTATTGAAGCAAGGTCTCGCGAAGAATCCGCTGGCGTTGTGGCAACAGAACCTTTTGGTAATACACGGCAACGTCGTGAGCATTGATCAGCGCGTCGCGAGCTTCACGAACTTCGGACCGAACGTTCACCGCCAGCGCCTCGAAACGGCGGGCCGCGCGTCGATACTCTGAAGCCAGCCGCGCGAGTTCAGGCTGGCCTTGATCAAAAATGGGAATCTCAAGACTCAGGCTCGGACCAACGACCCAGGCGTGATCGACATCATGTTCGGCGTTCACGCCGACGCTCATGGCGGGCAGCCAGCGGACGCTCTTTTTGAGTTTCAAAGCGCTTTGAACATTGGCCGCTTCCGTCCGCGCCGCGGCGAGATCCAATCGCTGCGAGACGGCGAGGCGTTCGAGATTTTCGATCGGCAATTCGTGCTCGGGAGGAGCCGGCAATTCCATGTCGATTTCCCATGCGGTTTGCGGTCCCCAAACTGCCATGATGCGATTGAGTTTTTCGCGGTCTGCGCGGAGCTGCGCCTGTGCGCGAGCCAGTTCGAGGCGCGAGTGAGCGTAGGCAGCCTGTTGGTTTTGAAGGTCGAGATCCGTGATATTGCCGGCTTCGTGTTGGCGTTTGGCGACCTCGGCGGCCGCTTCATTCACCTGCACAATCAGCGCCAGGCGATTGGTCAGTTGTTGCGCAGCCTGGACGGAATAAAACTGGGCCTGCGCTTCTTCCGCCAACCCGAGTGCTTCGTGCGCAATCCGCAGCTTGGTGGCTTCAAGATTGCGCGCGGCAATGCTCTTGCGCGCTGGCAGCATGAACAGGCTGAGTACATCCTGGGCCAGCGCATACTCGGCATTCACAACTTTGGCGCCGTGTTCTGGCAGCCGCCAGAAGCCTTCGAATTCGGGGTTGCGCCATCGCGAAGCTTGCGCCAGCTCGGCTTGCGAAATGCCGATTTCCTCCAAACCCGCCTGAAGGGAACGGTTGTTGAGCAAAGCAATGGCAACCGCGGAATGGACCGTCAGATTGGATTGCAACAAAGCGTCCACAGCCCGGTCGATCTCGCCGCGCTCGGCATCATTACGCATCCAGCGAACATCATGACCGGTTTGTGCCGACACCCGTTCCCGGACATCGTTGAATGCGTTATCGGGATTGGGACTGATGCAGCCGGAAAAGGCCAATGGCAGCGCCATCATGAACCCGAGAGTTTTCAACGCAGGAGTCATTTTCGTTCCTCCTGCTTCGGCGCGTGGTGATGTTGATGGACCGCTGGTTTATGACGTTGTTTGGATGGTGTGGACTGATGAGGGCCATGTCCGGACGCAGTACCGTTTGTTGAAGGGGGAAGCAGGAGTTCCTGCGATCCGGTGAAGAGCATGGGTGTGAATGGGGGAACCGGCGCTTGCTTCGCCTGTGGATTTCCTGGATGCGAAGTTGGCAATTCCGGATTGATACCGACGGCGCACCCGGTTGAGAGCGCGGTGATGATCATAACAGCAAAAGTTTTCATTTGTTCCAGTATTGAGTTGTCTTCTTTGAGCGGAATACACCCGTGAAACCAAACACGGGTCCGACGGAAAAATTGAGCACAGCGGCGATGCGAATCGCATCTGCTCAATTGCACGTCAGGAGAGGAGGAGCGAGGCTTCGAAGCGCCGGACCAAGAGACACCTCGGGCGTGAATACCCATTGGCATCGATTCGCCTGGCGAAAGTTTGTCATCAAACGATCCATGCGCTCCTGGTCCAAAGTGACAATCCCATGAGCCAGGAAGTACAACGGCGGGAAATCGGGGCTCGCGTGCACGAATCCCTTGTCGCTCAACAAGGCAGATTTCAGCGTCGTGCAAGTTGGTGTCGGTCCTGGTGCCGGTTTTTCCGAATCAGGTTTCGCCGGATCAGTGGCATCATCTCCGTGCGAATGGTCCGCTTGTGCGGCGGCGTGGCCGTGACAAGCAACTTGGTGAGTGATGCCATCGGAGAGGAGTCCGCCGCAATGAGCAGTGCACAGCATCACTGCCGCCACCCAACTCATCAGTGTCCCGAGCGCTGTCGCGCGAAGCCACAAACTCAAATGTTCCTGCCGCAATCCCATAGACGGCGAATCATTAACCAAGCACGATGCAACCGCGGCTTTGTTTGTCAACCGCGCCGGCGAAAAAGCCAGGCGCACGGTATCATCAGTGAAAGCCTGACCTGGCGCAGGGGTGCGTGCTCGAATAACTTCGCAACCCAATTTGGAACTTCGGCACAATCGGCGAAGGATCGACACTCCTCGGTTAATGGGAGCGAATGGGCGAATGCTTTGACGGTTTGGATACCGTTGCCTAAAATCCGAACCATGTTTCGGTGTGCGCTCATTCTCTTGTTGGTGTCATCGGCCATTCATTCGTTGCCAGCCATCGAAATTACAGGAGCCATTTCGGATCAATCCAATGCGCGCGTCGGCGGTGCGCGCGTGACACTTTTTTCAAACAATCTGAAATTGTTTCATGAAACGCGAACGGCGGCCGATGGGACGTTTCGCCTTCAGCGCATGGGAGCGGGAACTTTCCGACTCGGGGTGGCTGCCCGCGGATTTGAATATCAAGAACGGGACGTGACGGTTTCGAATCTGCCATTGACGGAAGATTTTATTTTGCGACCGGAAACTAATGGAGGCCGCTGGTCCATCGTTGGAAATACCGCGCCGGAACTTTTGGATGGCACGGGTTCCGGTTCACTTCTCCCGAGTGGAGACGTCTTCTTTTGTCATGACACCGAAGATCCGGTCATGTTTAGTCCAGTGGCCGGAATGAAGTGGTTTCCTCCAACCTCCGGCTCGGGTCAGGGCTGTCACATTCCCACGTTGAACACGGATGGCGCGTTGTTTCTGGCGGGCGGTTCCGAGGATGGTTACCCGCAAGGGCTGGTCGTGAAAACGGTCAAGGAATACCTGCATCATACAAACGGCTGGGTGCGTTTAACCGATATGAACGTGCCGCGCTGGTATCCTGGCATTGTCCGATTTCCCGATGAAAAGCTGATGGTGCTCGGCGGGGAACAAAACGGTTCGCCTGGGCGAACCAGCGCTTGCGAAATCTACGATCCATCCACACGGCGCTGGACCAATGCCGCGTCTTTTGCCCTTCCCAGTGAGATCACGCCGACGGTTCTGTTGTACTCTGGCGAACTTTTCAAAACGTGGCGGTATCCGGAATTTTACAACCTCGAGCGCAACGAATGGCGGGCAGCGCCGAGAATGCTTCAGGCGCGCCTTGGCGCAAGCAACGGGGACCATTGCGATCATGAAATTGTTTTTCTGCCCGACGGACGCGTCATGGCCGTTGGCATCTCCCCTACTACGCTCACGGCCAACACGCGGTTCGTTGAGTTTTACAATCCGGCAACTCAAACCTGGTCGCTCGGTCCCAATCCGCGTGCGCTGCGCCGTCAACCGGAGGCGCTCATTCTGCCGGATGGCCGAGTGCTGGCATTTGGCGGCCAGTACAGCGGCCCTAACCCGGCTCCCATTCCTCTGGCCAATGCCGGCATCATTCCGAACTGCACCAAGGTTTGCGATCTCTACGACACGGCCACCGATGCCTGGCGCCCGATGGCAGATCTCAATCGTTTTATTCACTATCACAACGTCACGGTGCTCGTCCCCGATGGACGCGTGATCGCGACGGGTGGCGCCGGTCTTACGGCCAACAATTCCTTTGCTGGCGATGACAATTCCATCGAAGCTTTTGAGCCGCCTTACCTCTTCCGCGGCGTTCGTCCGCGCATTGACTGGCTCTCCACGACCGACCTTGTTCCGGGGAGCGATTTCAACTTGCGCGTTTCACTGACGGAATCCGTCAGCCAGGTGGTTCTCGTCAGCGCGCGGGCGACAACGCATTGGGTCGATGGCGGGCCGCAAAGATGGCTCGACCTCGAATTCACGGAAAGCGGAGACACGATTTTGGCAAGAACTCCGAATGATCCCGTCCGCGCGTTGGCGGGTTATTACATTCTTTTTGTTTTGGTGGATGACATTCCGTCCGTCGGCAGGATTGTTCGCATCACACCTTTGGCGAAGCCGCGGCCTGCTCTTCCGATCGTTTCCATTTTTGCCTTGGACAGCGCAGCCAGCGAGGCGGGAACGGACAACGGTTCCTTTCGCCTCACGCGAACCGGATCCATCGCCTCGCCATTGACCGTGAGTTTTGAAATTGGAGGCACTGCCGAAAATGGAGCGGACTACAATACGCTCTCAAATTTCGTGGTCATACCTGCGGGCGCGTCCGGCACAACGCTCACTCTCACTCCCCGGAACGATTTGATTTCAGAAGGGCCGGAGACTGTTTCGCTCAGTATTTTCGGAACATCAGGGTACGATGTCGGATCGGCCACAAACGCGATGGTGACCCTGGCGGACGACGAATCCGCTCCGCCGCCATTGAGCTTAAGCGTTGTTCTTTCCGTGAATGGCCAGATCGAATGGACTCTCCGAGGTGCGGCCTCCCGCGCCTATGTGATCGAGAGTTCACGTGATCTCGTCGAATGGCAGGAGTTTGCAACCCTGCTCACCAGTGAAAACGAAGTCCGGTTGATCGATCGAATGCCGGAGGAAAAGGCCTTCTTTTTCCGAGCTCGCCAGTGAGCGCAGGTGTTCATGATTTGACCGGCTCAAATTGCGCGACGCACACGTTCGGAATCGACGCTTCAGCCGGTGAGGGCTCAACAGTTTCAGCGGGCCTTGAGATGATGCACCGCCTTTCAATGCGCACGCGCTTTCCACCGCGCAGCGGAGGTGTTGCTTGCTTCAGCCCAGAGCCGCAGGCATAATTTTCCCGTGATCCAACGGCTCCACTGCCTGACTGACTGACATGGCGTTTTCCCTGCGTTTACCCCTTTTGATGGTCATTGGTATTTTGGCCGCATCCATTGCTCCATGCGCTCAATTGATCCTTAACGAAATCATGAGTTCCAACGGCCGAACTCTGAAAGATGAAAATGGCGATTCCCCGGATTGGATCGAGCTCTTCAATCTCGGCGATGCCCCGGTGGATCTGCGCGGTTACGCCTTGTCGGATGAAGGGGACGAGCCGTTCAAGTGGGTGTTTCAGCAAGGCTCGATTCCACCCAAAGGTTTCCTCGTCGTTTATGCTTCTGGCAAAGATCGCCAACCCGGCGCCGTGCCACCGCGGTCTCCGGAATCGGTTGCCGGGCTCAAAGTGTGGCTGAAAGCCGATGCCGTCCTCACCAATGACGCCTCACAAGTTCGCCGCAGCGGCGGCAGCGTCTTCGTAAAAGTGTGGAAAGATCAAAGCGGGCAAAATCAACACGCGCAGCAAAGTGCCGATGCGTTGCAACCGCTCTGGATTGCCGCTGCCCCGGAACTTGGCGGCCGGCCCGCGCTCCGTTTCGATGGCCAAAACGATTTGCTCCGGCTGCCAGCCATTCCCGCTGAAAATGATTTCTGCCTCATCGCCGTCGTCCGCACTCCCGTTACGCACGAGATCGATTCCGAATCCAACGGCGGAGTCGGCGGCGTGTCTGGCCAACGCTATCTGTTCGGAGCGGCGCATGGCGGCGATGCCAATGCCGGCGCCGGATTGAGCATCGGAACGAACGGTGTTTCGGTCTATGAACACGGCTCGAGCTACATGCCGGCGCTGGCTGTTTATGATGCTCCCGTCGGCGCGCGGTTTGTGGTGGTTTCCGTCAATTACAATGCGCGCCGACCGACACTCGCCGTTCAGGGGAATGTGGCTCGCTTGGGTTTGGCTTCAGCGCGCGCGCGCGTCACCGCGCCGGTGGAAATTGGCTCGGGCGCTTACGGCGCATTCGACGGGCATGTCGCAGAAATTCTCCTCTTTGAGCGCAGTCTCTCTGAAGAAGAGCGGAGCGGCCTCGAGGAGCACCTGGCTAACAAATACGGCATTGTGTTCCCCACACCATTCCACACCAACTTCGCCATCAGCGCCGATGGGGAGACGCTGACGCTAACGCGTCCGAACGGGCAACTGGCGGATTTGTTTCCCGGGGCTTCCATTCCGCGGGACATTTCGTATGGCCGCCAGCCGGATGGTGCGCCGGAGCGGTTTTTCTTTCGCGAACCGACGCCCGGATCGCCGAATACAACTCCAGGATCGAGCGAGTTCCTGGCGCGACCGGAATTTTCGGTGACCGGAGGGTTTTACAAGGAGGCTTTTTCGCTGACGCTCTCCTCGCCCAATGCCGGCGCGACGATCCGATATACTTTCGATGGTTCTGAACCAACAGAAACTTCGCCGGTTTACACGGCGCCGCTGACGATTCGGAGCCGCGCGGGAACAGCGAACTCGATTTCAACCATTCCGACGGGGGGCGGCTGGCAGCCGCCGGCGGGCGAGGTTTTCAAGATTACGGTGGTGCGCGCGCGCGCCTTTAAAACGCAAGCGCTGCCCAGCGAGACCGTGACGCACAGTTATCTGGTGCATCCGGCAAACAAATACACTTTGCCGGTCATTTCTCTGGCGACGGATCGCGCGAATTTTTTTGATGCGAACATCGGGATTTATGTGCCGGGAGCGACCGGGGGAAATTATTGGCAGCGCGGCGACGAATGGGAGCGTCCGTTGCACGTTGAATTTTTTGAAGCGGACGGCACGCTGGGGTTTGCGCAGAATGCCGGCGTCAAGATTCACGGCAACACTTCGAGGCAATTTCCGCAAAAGGCGTTGCGCATTCGAGCGCGGTTTGGCGCCAGCCGGGACCCGATTCGCTACCAGCTTTTTCTCAATCGGCCGCAACGCGAGTTCGAGCGCTTTATTCTCCGGCAATCGGGCCATGATTATTACCTGACATTTTTTCGAGATGCGCTCATGCAGGGATTGGTCGAGGAACTCGGCGTCGAGACCCAGGCCTACCGGCCCGCCATCGTATTTCTGAATGGCGAATACTGGGGCATCCACAACGTGCGCGAAGCGGAAGACAAATACTTCCTCGCCGCCCACGGAGGCGTGGACCCGGAGAACGTCGATTTCCTCGAAGGCTACGCCGCAGCCAGCGAGGGCGACACGGTCCATTACCAGGCGATGATCGATTACCTATCGACACACGACATGCGGCTGGCCGCGCATTACGAGCACGTGCAAACGCAAATGGAAGTGGCCAATTACCTCGACTACAAAATTCCGGAAATCTTTTATTACCGTTGGGACATCGGCAATCACCGTCTGTGGCGCCCCCGCACACCGGACGGGCGGTGGCGATGGGTGCATTTCGATAACGACGTTGGCTGGGGCGGCTTTTGGGCGGTGCAACCCGCCTGGGCGCATCACATGCTCGCTTACGTCACCGAACCCAACGGTCCATGGACGCAGTATCAGGGGAACCCCGGCGGAAACGATCACAACAATCCGACGGTCACTTTTCTCCTGCGAAAATTACTCGAGAACCCGTCGTTCAAAAGAGATTTCATCAATCGCTTTGCGGATTTGCTGAACACAACCTTTCACCCGGCGCGCGTGACGAATGTCATCAATCAAATGGCGGCGGTCATCACACCGGAAATGGCCGAGCATATCAACCGATGGCGGGCACCGTCGTCGGTCAGCACCTGGCGCAACCATGTGCAGTATCTCCGGGATTACGCGGTCAACAGGCCAGGTTTTGCGCGGCAACATTTGGCGCAAAAGTTTGGCTTGAGGGGCACGGCCACGGTTTCTTTGAGTGTCTCGCACACAAACCAGGGCGGCATCCGCATCAATACGCTGGCCATAACCGCGCCCACCAACACGCCGTGGTCGGGCATTTATTTCAAAGACAACCCGGTGACGTTTACCGCGGAAGCAAAGCCGGGATTCAAATTCAGCCGCTGGGAAGGGGTGTTTGGTTTTGAAACCAATTCGATGACCCTTTTTTTGAACGGCGACATGAAGCTGAGCGCGTTTTTTGAGCCGATCCATGTCGCACCGCCCCGTTTTGCGAGCATTGCTTTTCAAGAAGGATTGAAAGTGCGATTGCAAGGCACGGGAGCGCCCGGCCAAATCCTCGTGCTCGAATCTTCCACTGATCTCCGGAATTGGGTGGAAACAAAGCCGGTGAATTGCGATGAAAACGGCCGGTTCGAAAGCATCGAGGTCGTCGATGTCCAAGCCCGTTTCTTTCGCGTTCGCAGCCCTTGAGCGAACGGTTCAGTCGCGCTTCCAGCCCACGGCGCGCGCCCAGTCAAGCATCTCCGCCTGGCGCCGGTTCCAGTCCTCTGGCGGCGCTTCGCCACTGCGGGCGATCGCTTCCCGCACGGATTGAATTTGCTCAGCCAGCGGGGGCAATCCGATCGCTGCACGGAGCGAATCGACTTGTTCGGGATTGGCAATTGGCCACGGGCTCATTTGCCCGGTTTCATCCCAGTCAAATTGGGTGCCGTAGCGTTGCGGCCGCCGCTCGAAAAAACAAATGCGATCTTCCAAATAGGCGGGCTGCGCTGGCTCGATCTCATCGAGCACGGCCGCGCGTTCGAGCAAAGGCAGGCATTGCCGCAACAATTCGGGCCGGCCAATCGCGTGTTGGAGTATCAACCAGGCGGCGTGTGATCCATCCGCTCCCACCAAGGATTTTCCGGGCCAGCCAAAGGCTTTGAGGATTACTTCGAGCGCGCGTGCGTTGCGGTCGTGCACCTCGGCCATGCGCGGGTTGTAGCCGTGAAACAATTCGCCGCTCGTGGCCAGCTCCGCGCGAACACGCTGATCTTCCGCTGCCAGATCGAGCAGCGATTGCCGCAACGCTTCGTTCATGGGTTGCAAATTGAAACAGCCGTTCCCTTTCCCGGCAACAAACAACAACACGATCGAGCCGTGGCGGGGGTTCAAATATCCTGATATCGAATCAGGCGAATGCCGAGCTGTTCGATGATGGCTTTGATTTTCGGGCTGATTAAGGCGTCCATCTCATGACGAAACTGGTCGAGCGATGGATGTGAATAAATCTCCGAAACACCACGCGGCAACCGGGGCAGAAGCCGCATCAGATACGCTTCATCGACCCGCGCATCTTGCAACAACCCAAACACCGCGTCGGGAAAGCGGATATCCATTCGGCGCAAAACCGGGCGGGCGCGCCCTGCCAAAAGCCAATGGACAAATCCATGGCTCCAGCGGCGGATGAGACCTCGGAAAGAAACGCGCGCCTGAACAAGGAACGGTTCGCGAGTCAATCGCAAATGCGTGATTTTCAATTTCGCCGCGCTTTGAATCAACACGCCGAAAATAGTCGGGTGCGCGTGCAAATGATGATGGCTGTCCACATGATCCAACACCAGGCCGGTTTGCTGAAACTTTTGAAATTGAGCACGAATCTCGGCATGAATTTGGGCGCGCAAATCCTTTCGAAAAAAATACCGCAAGCCCACCGCCGCCGGATTGGAATGAAATTCGCACCGGGCATTCACCAATCCGGGAATTTCGTGGTGAGGCAGCGTGGCGTGCCCGCACAACAACGTCAGATGCAAACCCACGCCCAGCCGCGGCGCCGCTTTCGCCAGTTCCACCGCTTCATCGAAACCCGGTTCGTTCACCATCAGACTCGTCGCCGTCAGAATGCCTTCATGATGCGCCCGAATGATCGCGTGATTCGCGCTCGCCGAAAGACCGAAGTCATCCGCATTGACGATCAAGCGTCGCATCGAGTTCGCCGCGCTCATGTCATCGAGAAGGCATTTAGGCGGGAGGGCAGTCTGCCGGCGCGATGGGCTGGTCCAGCGTTTTCACGAGCCGATGAAATCCGGGGTAGCCAATGCTTGCTTGCAATTCTGGAGTGCGGGTGGTCTCGACAATGGAATAATGCAAGCCTTCGTAAAAGTTTAAAGCCGCTTCGTTATCGAGCGTGACTCCGAGGGAACATTTCGGCAATCCCGCCGCCCGCGCTTTGGCTTCGGCATGCGCCATCAACCGCGTGCCCAGGCCCTGGCGTTGAAAGGACGAATGCACCGCCACGGTGAAGATGTAGTATTCGTCCGGACAAGCTTCGGTGGTTCCGAGGAATGGCCAGGAGTTTTTCAGCAAGCGAAATATGCCGCCGATCCCGATGATTTTTTTGAGCTGCCGGGCCATGGGGATGGAGAACGATTTCAAAACGGCCGCCGGGTAGGACAATAATACTCCCGCGATTCCATGCTGGCTTTGCAGCACATCGCAGTACGCATAGCTGAACCGATTTTTTTCCTGTTGAAAAAGCTCTCCCAGGACGCGTCGCGCCAGCGCTTGATCTCCATTGCCAAAGAGCAAATCAGCGAGCGCTCCCATCGGCAGATGAATGAGGACGGACGCCTGCGAGTAATCCTGGGGCCGCGCCGCCCGAAGCGAAATGTTTTCCGATGAATGTTGCTGATGTGGATGTGGATGGTTTGTCTGGTGGCGCGCCTCCGCAAGCATGTTTCACCTCTGGCTAAAAGTGCCATCGATCATGCGAGAGGCAATCTTGCGATTCACTGTTTCACTTTTCGACGCAGCGGTGACAACCGAAGTATTCGATGCCGCACGTCGTGAGAAGACACTGAATTGAGAGCCGCGTCGCTTACGGCCTACATCGCCAGGGCTCCCCACATTGACAGCGCGGCGTGGCCAATCGTGGTCTGGTTCAGTCAGGAGGAGGCTCGCATTCTTTCGAGCACATTCCTTGTGATCCGCTGCGCGCGCGGATCGGGACCTTGAGGGGTTGTGTAGACCGAAGGCCGCACGTAGCCGGGAGGTTCGCTCAACCCATCAGCCCACCAGCAACTCGAAGCGTTAAAAACAAAATTGCCCTTCGGCCCCGGATAAACGGTGGCGGTGTAAGTCCCCCCATTCGGTTTGTTCGGGGCCGATTGCGTCTCACCGGTCGCCACCACAACCAGGCCGGGAATGGCCGCCGGTCCGCCGTGCCATTCCCATCCCACCAATCCGGGAATGCCATCGCCACGTTTCATTCCGGTCCCCTCAAAAATCCAATGGTCCGGTGTCGCACAAATCCAATCGGCTCCGCCGGTGGTGGGCGGGACATTGCCCGCGCCTACCAGCAAATTCGAGTTCGGACTCTGATGCGGCAGTTTGGCCATGGTGGGAAACCGTTTGATTTCCTCCTCGTCGCGCGGTCCCCAAAAATCGGTGCGACTGAAAATCCGATGGGGCACACCGCGCGAACTGGGCCGGGAATCGATCCGGCCACAACAAACGTTTCCCGAGAAAAACGCCACGCTCAATCCTTCGCCAATGGCCGATCTCAACTGGTTGAACATTTCCATCGAGTAATATTCATCGTGACCGACCGAGAGGAATCCCTTCGCGCGCCGTAACCCGATGGGATCGGCGTGGGTATCGAGATTGGAAATGTAAGTGACATCGTAGCCTTGCGCTTCCATCCAGAAGGCGAGCGGAAATTCCCAAAGCAAAAACTCTCCCGAACCGGTCGAAAGCGGCACGTCGAAAATCTGGCAGTACTTGCCATACGGCCGGTCGAAGCTGATATCGACCCCAGGTCCCCAATACCAGGTCTCTTTGCCATCATCGTACAAAGAAAACTGGCTGGGCCAACGGTTGTAGGCCTGCCAGGTGGTGTCTGAACATTGGAAAATAAAATCCGCGCGCCGATAGTCGCGCACGATAAAAATGACATAGCTCTGGAGGCCTTCGCGTTCGGCGGTGAGTTTTCCGAGATAAACGCCGCTGACCCAATCTTTTGGAATCGCGATGGTGGCGCAAGGTTCCCATTGGCACTCGCGCAATCGTTTTGGGCCGATGGGTGGATCGGCCTGAATTATTCCTGCGAAAGGCCCGAGCCGCTGCAAATGGCGCGCGCCAGTTCCGCCGTAAAAGCCGAGCCGGTAAATATCGAGTGTGAAGGGTGAAGGCGGATTTGTGCTGACGAAGAAGGAGAGGTTTTCGCCGGCGCGAACGCTCGTACGGGAGCAGTACCCTTCAATCCACGGGCAACGGAATTTTGTCACCGGATCAATGCGCGTGTTCCGGAGCAGCCAATCGCGCGTGCCGGGCTGCGCGTTTTCGCGCCGGATCAAATCCGGTTGCGCTTTGACGAAGGATGCCTTGCCATCTGAGGTTCGAGGCGCGACGCAGCCGCCGAGTGTTGCCACGGCGCCGGCTGCGAGCACCGATTTTAGCAACTCGCGCCGCGTGAGGCTTGGGGGCGTCTCATCGGGTGATGGTTGCGATGGCGGAGAGTTGAACGAGTTCATGCGCGCTTGGGATTGGTGGCCTGAATTTTTGATGCAGCGCTGGTCCGACCGCAAACCAAAATCGCGCGGTAAAATCCCTCGACGGGAGGAGGAGGCGGTTCACGTTTTCCCGGAGCGCATTTCCAGATAGCGCTCACGCCATTCGCGTCGAGAAAGTTTTCCGCGAGCATTGGTTTCGAGCGTATCCATTACCCACCAGTCTTTGGGAATTTTCCACGAAGGCAATTGAGTCAAAAGGAAGGACTTCAATCTGTCCGGTCGTTCCGCCGTTGCCACCACGGCCACCATCCATTCGCCGTGCGCCAATTCCGAAGCGGGCACACCAAAGACGAGGCAGCTCTGGACTTGCGGATGCGCGAGGAGCGCGCGCTCGATTTCGTCAGGCAACACTTTCCGTCCCGCCACATTGATCTGGTCGCCGAGCCGACCGCGCAGGAAAAGGTTGTCCCCGCGAAGTTCGACGAGGTCCGCAGTCTCAAATTGTCCGTCGCGCAATTGGGGCGATGGATCCGGCCAATACGTGAGGCCCACGGCGGCACTGCGCACCACAAGGCAACCTTCCGCATTCACCGATAATTCCACCTGCGACACCGCCGACCCAACGCAGCCAGCCTCGAGGCGGGGCGTGGTCGTCGCATCATAAGCGATGGCGCCGCATTCTGTGGATCCATAGAAGTTGTGAATCTTGATCTCTGTCGATTCGAACACCGCGTGTTCGAGCGGGAGCGGCAGCGCGGCGCCGGCGGAGATGGCCAGCCGGACCTTGTTCGAAAGCACGCGGGCTTCATGCCACGCCCGCCAGAGTGCGGGCACGGCGGCGAGCGTAAACTCCGATCCGAATTTCTCCGCGGACCGCAAACTCTCGGGCAAGGGTGATTCGAGCAGGATGAGCGGAATGCCATGCAGCAGGAGCGGGAGAACCAGATTGGAAAATCCATACGAATGCGCCAGCGATATCGCGCCAAGATTGGGCCATTCGGGCTTGAGGCCCATGGTCGCGACGATGGTGTCGGCATCGGCGGTGAGCTGGTCGGCGGTAAACGCCACAAGGCGTGAACAGCCGGTCGAAGCCGATGTCGATTTCAGATGAACGCACGATTCCGGCAAGCCGGCCAGGCGCCCCGGGGTTTGCTCGGGTTCCAAAGGACAAACGACGCGACGATCCCGCCACGCCTGCAGAACAGTGACGATAAAATCCGCGTCGAGGCCGCGCGGGAACAGGATTGGTGCGTGGGCCTCAGGGCGCGTTTCGACGAGATCGGCCAGTTCGCGAAAAGTCCAGCGCCGTCCGCTGGCCAATTCGGCGAGGGCGAATTCATGGGCATGCCTGCGCGCGATTTCCCGCCATTTTTCGTAGAGCATTGTCAGTTTGGTAACTTGGCTTTAGCTTCCCCGGCAAGAATGAATCCATTCAAGGCCGGGCAACCAGGCCCTCAAATTTCTAACCGCAAGCCTGTTGTGTCCACGGCTGTTGAACACACCTTTTTTCATCCACTGCGCCCGAGGCCGCTCTGGGAGGCGGCACGACCGATTCATGCGCCACCGCGAACGCGCGCCGTTCAGCCATTGCGCCCCGCGAACACTTTTTCGAAGCATCGGCGTGCTTGGGCGGCCAACGACACAAAGAATTCGAGTGCGATGATGTCGCCGGTGATTCGTGTGCTCGGGCTGCTGTTGTTAATCTGGCTGACGGGCTGCGCCACGCCACGGAATCATTCTCCGGCCCTCGACCGCGGGTTTCAATTTCAAACCGACACACTCGCCTATCCCAATGAACTGGTGTGGGAGTACACTCCGGATCCGGCCACTGGCAAAATGGTGACGCGGAAACGAGAACCGCCACCGACCTACGCGCTCCGTTGCTTCGCCGTGGCGCGGCACGCCAAACAGTTTTTTCTGCATGCGCGCTTTGCACCGGAACAACCGAAGCTCGATTCGGACGGCTACCGAAGATTGATCGAGCGCGTTCTTAAACGGAGCCCGCGCCGTCTGAGTGTTGATTCGGACAAAATCGTGATTCCCGGATATGCGGATTTGCGGGCGTTCAGCGCCGATTACGAGGCGGTATTGAAAGCAGCGAGTGGCGGGGCCTGGCACAGCTATTTTCAACGTGGCAATTGGCGCATGGTATTTCCCTTCAGCCGCGCGCATCAGGAACGGATGGCGGCGCAACTGAGGGAATCGCTGCAAAAAAACTGGCCGCCCGTAGTGCACATCGTGCGATTTCCAGATTTGGCCATCAATCATGTGCTGTTGCTCTTCGATTGCCGAACCACCGCTCAAGGACTCGAATTTGCCGTCTATGATCCGAACGATCCCGATAACGCCACCCGGCTTGAATTCGATCGTGCACGGCGCGAGTTCTATTTCCCTTCGACTCGATATTTTCAGGGCGGCACGGTGAACGTTTACGAGATTTATCATTCCTGGAATTACTGAACTGGGTTGGAAGAACAGAGTTTGAATGACCTCCAACGGGGTGTGTGCGTGCGCGCCAATGCGGCCTTGGGACATAGCCTCTCATCCAATCTGCTTCCAATCTGCTCCGATCTCGACGCCCATGAGTTCTGCTGTTACTTTGCGCGGCATGAGCACTGTTCTCACTGAATCACTGCCGGATGCGCAGGGGCATTTTGGGCCGTATGGAGGGCGATATGTTCCGGAAACATTGATGCATCCATTGCAGGAGCTGGAAGAGCAATACTTTCGATCCCAGCACGATCCCGAATTTCAACGGGAGCTACAGTATTACCTGCGGGAGTTTTGCGGCCGCCCCACACCCCTCTACTTTGCGGAGCGCCTGACGCGCGAACTTGGCGGGGCAAAAATTTACCTCAAACGGGAAGATCTCCTCCATACCGGCGCACACAAAATCAACAATGCCATCGGCCAGATTCTTTTGGCGCGGCGCATGGGAAAAACTCGCATCATCGCTGAAACCGGGGCCGGCCAGCATGGCGTCGCCACCGCCACCGTCTCCGCCATGTTCGGAATGAAGTGCGTGATTTACATGGGCGAGGTCGATTGCGAACGGCAGGCGTTAAATGTCTATCGAATGAAAATGCTCGGGGCCGAAGTGGTGCCGGTCACCGCAGGCCAAAAGACGCTTAAAGAAGCGGTCAATGAAGCGATGCGCGATTGGGTCACCAACGTGCGCACCACGCATTACATTTTGGGCACGGCTTACGGGGCGCATCCGTATCCTGTGATGGTGCGGAATTTTCAACGGATTATTGGCGACGAAGCGCGCCGGCAGATTCTGGAACAGGAGGAGCGATTGCCGGATTTGTTGATTGCATGCGTGGGCGGAGGCTCGAATGCGATCGGGTTGTTTTATCCTTTTCTCGAGGATGCGTCCGTGCGGATGCTGGGAGTGGAAGCGGGCGGCGAAGGGATCGAGCCCGGCAAACACGCCGCGCGTTTTCAGGGTGGATCGCTGGGGGTGCTGCAAGGGACGCGTTCCTACATTTTGCAGGATCAATATGGGCAGATCGAGTTGACCCACAGCGTGTCGGCCGGTCTCGATTATGCCGCCGTAGGCCCCGAACACGCCTGGCTGCGCGACCATGAGCGCGTCGAGTACACCTATGCCACCGATGAACAGGCCCTCGATGCCTTTATGAAGATGGCCCGGCTCGAGGGAATTATTCCGGCGCTCGAATCCTCGCATGCCATTGCCGCAGTCATTCAGCGGGCGCCCCAAATGCGCACGGATCAATTGGTCATCGTCAATTTGTCCGGGCGCGGGGACAAGGACGTTTCGCAAGTGGCGGCGCGGATTCGGTTGTGAAGCGCGTTTTGACAGGCATGGCCCGATCCTCTCTCGCGCAGAAAAAAGTTTCGCGTCCAACTCGGGCTTGCCCCATATTCCTGCACCCATGAAATCCATGACCGGCCACGGCCGTGGCGAATGGGCTCAGCATGGCTGGAAAGTCACTGCCGAGCTCAGCTCCGTCAATCGCAAGCAAAGTGAATTGACCATTTATTTGCCGCGCGAACTCGAACCGCTCGAAGCGCGCGTGCGCGAATTGATCAACCGCAAGATTGCGCGGGGGCGGCTGGTGGCCCGCTTTACGTTGCATCTGGCCGATGACTCGGCGAGCAGCCGCATTCAAATCAATCTGCCGCTGGCGCGCGCTTACGCCCGCGAATTCCACAAACTGGCCGCCGAACTCAAAATTCATGAAACCCTCACGCTCGATATGTTGATGCGCGTCCCGGGCGTGCTTCGGTCTGAGGCCGAGATTTCCGATGCGGAGGAATTCTGGCCAGCCGTCGAGAAGGCGTTGCTGCAAGCGTTGCAGGATCTGTTGCAAATGCGTTCGCGCGAAGGCGCGCACTTGCAGCAGGATTTGGCCAAGCGCATCGAACTCATGCGCAAAGCCACCGTTCGCATCCAGCGGCGCAGCCCGCAAATGGTGAAAAAATACCGCGAACAGCTCTGCGAACGCATTCGCGCGGCCGGCGCGGAGGTTCAGGGACTGGACGATGAGCGGCTGTTGAAAGAGGTGGTTTATTTCGCGGATCGTTCGGATATCTCAGAGGAGTTGACCCGGTTGCAAAGCCACTTCAAACAGTTTGACGATTACGCGAGCTCGAATGGCCCGGTGGGGCGCACCCTCGATTTTCTCGCCCAGGAAATCAATCGCGAGATCAACACCATCGGTTCAAAATCGACCGACAGCCTCATTTCACGCGAGGTGGTCAAACTCAAGGCGGAGTTGGAAAAGTTCCGCGAACAGGTCCAAAACGTGGAATGAGTCTGGCCTTCTCTTTTTATGAGCGATGATTCCAGTGCGCTGTTGATCGTGATTTCCGCCCCCTCTGGCGGAGGAAAAACCACCGTCTGTGAAGGCTTGCTCCGGTCCAATCCAAACGCCATCCGCGCCATCACCTGCACCACGCGCCCCCCCCGCGATGGGGAACGCGATGGCGTCGATTACTATTTTCTGGACGCGGGAGATTTTCTCAAGCGCGTGCAAGCGGGCAATTTTTTGGAGCACGCCACCGTCTATGGCAACAGTTACGGCACTTTGAAATCGGAAGTGCTTGGCAAACTGCGCCTCGGCAAGGACGTCCTCCTGAGCGTTGATGTCCAAGGCGCCGCTTCCATTCGCAAAGCGGCCGAATCCGATCCGGAATTGAAGCGCGCACTCGTGACGGTGTTTCTAGCCCCGACTTCTCTGGCGGTCCTCGAGGAGCGGTTGAAAAAGCGCGGCAAAGATTCCGCCATGGCCATTCATAAGCGGCTCGGGGTGGCCCGGCAGGAGATTGCGCAATGGAAACATTTCGATTATTTGATCGTGAGTGGCAGCATCGCTGAAGACATCCGCCGGATGCAGGCCATATTGCAGGCGGAAAAAATGCGCCAATGCCGCGTCAAACCGCCCGATTATGATTGAACCCCTCATCGCTCATTGATGCGCACATCCGCCCGTTCATGAAAAAAAACATAAACATCGTGCTCGGCGTCACCGGATCGATCGCGGCGCATAAGGCCGTGGATCTGGCCAGCCAATTGACGAAAAATCAGTTTCAGGTGCACGTCGTCATGACCGCCGATGCCCAGCGGTTTGTCACGCCCTTGCCGTTCAAAACTTTGTCGCGCCAGCCGGTGGTTACCGATTTGTATGACGAGGAGGATGGATGGAAGCCGCGGCATATTCGTTTGGCCGACGAAGCCGATTTGCTGCTGGTGGCGCCGGCGACGGCGAATATTCTGGCAAAGATGGCGGGCGGGCTGGCGGACGACGCGTTGACTTGCATAGCCCTGGCATTGAATCCCGACGCGAAGATTCTGGTTGCGCCGGCCATGAACGGAAAAATGTGGCTGCACCCGGCCACGCAGCACAACGTGCAGGTATTGCAAAACCGCGGGGTGGAATTTATCGGACCGGAAAAGGGGATGCTCTCTTGCGGGTATGAGGGGCTGGGGCGGCTTTGGCCCGTGGACCAGATTGCGGCGAGGGCATTGGAATTGCTTTCTTAGCCGCCCGTTTCGGACTAGAGTGCGCGTGTTCATGAAAAAATTCCGCTGGCCATCTTTTCATTGGAAGAATTGGCCGAAGCTCCTCTCGCTTGATGCACCGGATCCGGTGCATCAGACGGCCACGCGGATTCGTGTGATGGAACGGGACATTGGCCTCCCCGCCAAGTTGCTCGTCATCGGGATGCTCTTCTACTACCTCTTCGTCTCAAATTGGTTTGAAGATGTCACAAGCTTGCACGAGTCCAGTGCGGAAGTAACGCCTCGCGAATTGGCGCTGCAAATTCTTCGGCGTTTCTTCCTTTTCTACGTAGTCGTCAATGCCGCCGTGGCCAGTTTCCTCATCGGCATGAACGAATTGCCCCTGGCCTGGGTCCGCCGCATCGTCTTCACCATGGCCTGGCTCGATGCCCTCTTCCTCGCCGGGCTGGCGGCCGTTACCGGAGGTTACGACAGCATTTTGTATTGGGTATTTCTGGGATTGATCCTTCGCAATGCGGTCAGCACTCCGGCGGCGAAGGCGCAGATTTTTTTAAATGTGGTGGTGACGTTCGCCTATTTGCTGTCGGGGGTGCTCGAATCGGCCTTCTCGACCTGGGAATCGGAAATGGTGGATTACCAGGTGCGCCTGGCCATCGAGCAGGGGCCGCAGGAGATAGGAACCGAGCCGGTGTTGCTTCGATTTTTTCTGCTCTGCCTGATGACACTGTGCTGTTATGGAGTGCAGGTGCTTTTCGATAAACAACGGCGTGCCGAGGAGGAAGCGCGCGAAGCCGCCCTGCGCCAGGAACAGCTCCAGGCCACCGGACGACTCGCAGCTGAAATCGCGCATCAACTCAAGAATCCCCTCGGCATCATCAATAACGCCGCCTACACCCTGCAACGCACGGTCAAAGAGGGCAAAACGATCACGCAACAAATTCAAATCATCCGGGAAGAAGTCGAGCGTTCGGATCGCATTATTACGGAATTGATGGGTTACGCGCGGTTGAGTGAAGGCAAGGTGGAAAAACTGAGTGTGACGGATGAACTCGATCGGGCCATCGATCAAGTATTGCCGGCCGCAGCGAATTACAAAGTGGCGATCGCGCGCGATTACGCGCCCGCGTTGCCGCCGTTGCTGGCGCAGCGCTCGCATGTTTCCGAGGTATTCGTCAACCTGCTGCAAAACGCTCGCGAAGCCCTCGACGGCCAACCCAACGGTCGCATTACGGTATCGGCGCATTACGGCGATAATTATTCGGTGCTGGTGAAAGTGGCGGATAATGGACCGGGGATTCCGGAAGCGAAGCTGCCGATGATTTTTGAGCCGTATTTTACCACCAAATCCAAAGGGACCGGTTTGGGGCTGGCGATCGTCAAACACAACACCGAAATCTATGGAGGAACGGTCGAGGTCGAATCCGTGCTTGGAAAAGGAACTTGTTTTACGCTACGATTGCCCGCTAAGACTTTGATGAGAATTCGCAAATGAGTTTGAAATTGCCGCCATTGTTGATTGTTGACGACGAAAAGAACATGCGTCTTTCGCTCGAGACGATCATGAATGAGGAAGGCTACGAGGTGCGGGCCGCCGATTCCGCGGAACAAGCGCTCAAACTTCTCGAACAGGAAACGGTATTCATGGTGATTACCGACGCCCGTCTCGGAGGCATGAGCGGTTACGAGTTCCTCGGAAAAGTGCGCCAGCGCTGGCCCAGCCTTCCCATCCTTATGATCACCGCCTACGCCACCCCCAAATTGGCGGTCGAAGCCATCAAATCCGGCGCCATCGATTATCTCGCCAAACCGTTCGCCCCCGAGGAATTGCTGCATGCCGTCTCCCGCTGCGCCGAACGCCATCGTCTCCTCATGGAAAACGCCGCGCTCAAAGCCAAAGCCGGCGAGGCCTATCGTTTGGAACAAATCATCGGCGAATCCCCAAAAATCCGCGAACTGCGGCAGCTCATCCAGACCGTCGCGCCGACCGATGCCACTGTCCTGATCCTGGGCGAAAGCGGCACCGGAAAGGAATTGATTGCCGGCGCGCTCCACACGCTCAGCCAACGCGCCCAGGGCAGTTACGTCCGCATCAATTGCGCCGCCATTCCCGAGTTGCTCCTCGAAAGCGAACTGTTCGGCCACGAGAAAGGCGCGTTCACCGGCGCCCTCAAACAAAAGCCAGGACGCGTCGAAGAAGCCGATGGGGGCACCATTTTCCTGGATGAAATCGGCGACATGAGCCGCCCTTTGCAGGCGAAGTTGCTGCGGTTTCTCGAGGACGGCACCTTCACTCGAGTTGGGGGCAACCAGGAATTGCGTGTGGATGTGCGGCTGATTGCCGCGACCAATCGCGATATCATTGACGCCATCCGCCAGAATCATTTTCGGGAGGATTTGTTTCACCGCTTGAACGTGGTGCAATTCCGGCCGCCGCCCCTGCGGGAACGCGGCCAGGACGTCATTCTTCTGGCGGACCATTTTTTGAGGCACTTCAGCCTGGTGATGAACCGGCGGATTCAGAGCATTTCCAAAGCGGCGCAACAAGCGCTCCTGGCGCATCATTGGCCGGGGAATGTGCGTGAATTGCGCAATGTGATCGAGCGCGCGGTCATTCTCGAATCGACCGAAGAAATTCAGGTGACCAGCCTGCCCGATTTTCAGTTGGAAACGCGCCTGCGGAAAGGCGAGAAACCGCCGGCATTCCACGCCTCGCAGTCGTTGGATGAATCGATGTCCAACTTCGAGCGGGAGCTGATCCTCTCCATCCTGGAACAAAATCACTTCAGTTTGACGCGAACCGCCGAGCAGTTAAAGATCAGCCGGCACGCGTTGCGTTACCGCATGCAGCGATTGAACATTACCGTGGAATCGGCGGTGGATGAAGATACAGAATTCATTGGAAAGGACGTAGCGAGATGATCGAGGGTTTGAAAATGACGCCGCTTTTGGCGGCGCTGGAATTAACACCGGGGCCTGCGCCCGTCGGCAAATCGGCCTTTTTTTATTTCAAAGACACGCTGCTCATCGTAGCCATCGGCCTGAGCCTGCTGCTTCTGTTGATGGGCTGGGCGGCGCTCATGCGGCGCAAAAAGAAAAAACGGCATCACGATCACACGACGGGGCGCAAAGTTTACCGCGAGCGCGTTTCCCAGAAAACGGAGGAACCTCCCACCGAGGAAGAAGCAGAAGAGGAAGCAGAAGAGGACGAAGAATCCGAGAGCGCGCGCAAACGATTTAAGTATCGTTACAAACGCCGAAATCATCGCTCGCGCAACCCAACCCTGGCCGAAACCGGGGGACTGCCTCCGGTCCGGAGCCCCGATTCAAAAGAGCAATCTTGATCAATGCAAGCCAGCGAGACGATCACCCGCCGCAGTGCTTCGAATCTCGCCCTCGCCTTTGTTTTGCTGCCCAAACAAAAACGAGAAGGCATGTCCGCCTTGTACGCTTTCTGCCGCGAGGTGGATGACGTGGCCGATGACGAATCGATTCCCGTGGAGGAACGGCGCGCGCGTCTCGCGGCCTGGCGCGAGGATATCCGCGCCGCCTGCCAGAACCGGCCGCCGCAATTCCAGGTCAACCGCGAACTTCAAACTGTCATCCAACGTCATCACTTGAGCTGCGGATTGTTCGAGGAACTGTTGACCGGTGTAGAAATGGACCTCGATGTGAAACGCTACGCCACCTTCGAAGATCTCGAACAATATTGCTACCGCGTCGCCTCGGTGGTCGGCTTGCTCAGCATCGAAATCTTCGGTTATCAAAATCCGCGTTGCCGCGATTACGCCGTGCATCTGGGCAAGGCGCTCCAGTTGACGAACATTTTGCGCGACGTCCGCAATGATGCCCAGCGCGGGCGGATTTACATACCGCTTTCGGAATTGAACCGCTTCGGAGTCAGCGAGGCGGAAATTCTGCAGTTCAAATACTCGGCCCGCTTCGGTGAACTCTGCCAAAGCGTCGCCGCCACCGCTCGAAGCTTTTACTTGCGGGCCCGCGAAGCATTGCCGCCGGAAGACCGCCGCGCCATGGCTTCAGCCGAACTGATGGGATCGGTTTACTGGCGCCTGCTCCAGGAATTGGAACGCAATCGCTTCAATGTCTTCGATTCCCCCACCCTGCGCTTAAGCAAAGCCGAAAAGATTTTTCTCATCCTCCGCACCTGGTACCGGCTTTGGACCGGAGCGCTCGTTCCCAACTATGGCGCGCCTTGACTCCCGCCGGCGCCTCATCGTCAACGCGGATGACTTTGGCCTCTCCTCCTCGATCAACCTGGCGGTGATCGAAGCCCATCGCCAGGGCATCCTCACTTCCGCCAGTCTGATGGTGAATGGACGCGCCTGCGACGAAGCCGTGCGCCTGGCGCGGGAAAATCCCAAACTCGCCGTCGGCCTGCATCTGACTTTGGTTTGTGGTTCCGCCACACTTCCATCCGCGCAGATTCCCGGATTGGTCGATCGCCACGGACAATTCACCGACAATCCCGTCGGCGCGGGGATGAACTATTTTTTTCGCGCCGGGTTGCGCCGGCAACTGGAATGGGAAATTGCGGCGCAAATGAAAAAGTTTCACGCGACCGGGTTGCGGCTTGATCACGTGAATGGCCATTTGAATCTGCACCTGCATCCCGCGGTGTTTCGCATTTTGCTGAAGCACGCCGAGGCCTGGCAAATTCGCGCGGTGCGCCTGACGCGCGACCCATTTCGTTTGAACGCGCGCCTGGCGGGGGGGCGTTGGGTTTACCGATTGTCTCATGCGGTCATATTTCGCTGCCTCGCCGCTTGGGCGGAAAAGGAACTCGACCGCCGCCGCATTGCCCGGACGCAGCAGGTGTTTGGATTGTTGCAATATGGCCGGATGGATGAAGCATACCTCTCGAGTCTTCTGGCCCATCTGCCGGAAGGCGATTCCGAGCTTTACTCGCATCCGTCGCTCGACGAATTTAAACACGAATTCGAAGCGCTGATCAGCCCAAGGATTCAGGCTTCGTTGGAGGAAAATAAAATCGAACGGATTCGGTACCAGGATTTGACCTATGCCTAAACTGATTTTGATTCTTGTGGTGGCCTTGATCTTCGAGGCTGTCGGCGTCGTTTATCTCAGCAAAGGCCTCAAACAAATCGGCAGCCCGGAAAAAATCACCGCCGCGGCCGTGTTGCGATTGGTCGGGAGCGGCGTGACCAATGCGAATGTGCTGCTCGGCGTGTTTTTTGAAGCGATGTTTTTTGGCGGCTTGCTCATTTTGATGTCGAAAGGCGATGTCAGTTTTGTCTGGCCATTGACCTCGTTGGGATTTGTCCTCACCACCTTGGCCGCGAAGATTTTTCTGCATGAACACGTCTCGGGTTTACGCTGGATGGGTGTGCTTCTGATTATGGCCGGAGCTTTCCTCATCACCTACACGGAATCGATCAAGCCCAGTTCCGTCGGCCCGGTCGTTTCCACCCAAAACGAAAGCCCCCCCGCGCCTTAATTCATTTTAAATGATTCAGCGCAGAGGGGCTGGGAGCCACTTCGGGTTGCTAAACCGTAACCAATCTCAACCTCTCAATTCGGCAATGCCAATTCGTTGTCCGTGCCCGAATTCATAAACGTCTGGCGCAGCCGCATGGTGTTAATGGCGCTCACACTGCCGTCGCTGTAAACCACATTCCCCTGCCCGCTCCAGGATCCGTACTTATGAAACCCCGCGTAGCCAGGCATGTTGGCCGTCACCCGATTTCCGAACCGCACAATTTTGGCCACATCAATGGTCGGTCGAGATCGATTGGTAATGCCGCGGTTGCCGGCGAGGAGCGATTCCGGAACGGTTTCATCGGAATCGAGCGCCACAAAATAGCCCACGTTCAAGTTGGTGTTGAACGGAACGGTGCCGCGGGCATTGGCTCGCACCGTGGGGGCAAACGTAGTCGCCTCGATGCGCTTGGTGATATCGGGCGCCGGCGAGATCAGCATGCGCGGCGTGCTCAACTCGTTCGAAAGCGTGGCAAAATGCCGCCAGATCTGGTCGGCCCGCCGCACATATTCCGCCGATCCACCATCATTGGTCCCCACGTACATCGGGAACATGCCCTGGTGATCTTCGGCGAACATGCGGAAGGAAAGGCCGATCTGTTTGAGATTATTGATGCCGCGGGTGCGTCGAGCTTTTTCTTTGGCTTTGGCGAGCGCAGGCAGGAGCATGCCAGCGAGAATGGCAATGATGGCGATCACCACCAGCAGCTCGATCAAGGTGAAAGCCCTGGGCGATTTGAAGAATTTTTGATTCATGAGTTTCTGTTCGTTTAATGGGTCATGAGATCAGAGTGTGCGGCTGATCTCGCATCAACCGAGCTTACGGGAATCATGATCAGAAAATCCATTGGCACACCTCCCAAAGATTCGTGGGCAAAACACTGACGCGGCCTGGGCAAAAGGCCGAGTCGTTTCCAGGAGCGTTGTAAGCAAATCTCTCTATAGAAAACTGAAGGCGAAAAGGCTCTGGAGTGGTCGCGGACTCAAACCCGTTCGTTGATGTAAAAAACTCCGTTGCGGCCGGCAGCGTCACCTAATTCCCGGACTCGACCCAAAGCACGGCGTAACGGGTCAATTCGGGCCCGGAGCGTAATTTCAACTTCCGTTTGATGCTGAGGCGATGGGCCTCGACGGTTTTGCGGCTCATGCCAAGCTCCCGGGCAATTTGGCGGGCTTCCCGCGCCTGACCGATCAGGCGCAAAACTTCCAGTTCGCGATCGGTCAGTTGGCCGATGCCGGGTGGGTGAACCGGCGCCGGTTTTCCGGTGAGCTTTTCGAGGACTTGTGCATTGACCCTTTCGCTGACGTAGACGCGTCCGGAGCGGACATGTCGAATGGCCTGGATCAATTTTCCACCGCCCTCCTGTTTCATGATGTAGCCGCGGCCGCCTGCGCAAAGCACGCGTTCGGCATAAAGCGTCTCGTCATGCATCGAGACCACAAGCACGGCCACCTCTGGGTGCATGGCGCGCATTTGCTTGATCAATTCCAACCCATTCACTCCCGGCATTGTTAAATCGGCCAGAACCAAATCCGGCTTGAGCGACCGCACCGCGGACAGAGCGCGCGGAGCGCTGTCCGCTTCTCCACACACCATCAGGTCCGCTTCGCCGCGCAGCAATTGGGCAATGCCATGTCGCATCAGCGGATGATCATCGACGATCAGGATGCGGCAGGCGGCCTTGGAGTTTTTAGCCGGTTTCATCGCGCAGCAGTCAGCGGACGTTGGCTGCGAAACGGCGCGGAACAAAGGACCACCGTCCCTTTGCCATTCAAGCGCTGGATGGTGAGCGAGCCATTCATCATGCCGGCGCGATATTGCATCGTGGCCAGTCCCATGCCGCGGCATTTGGACAAATCCGCGGCCATGCCCGACCCATTGTCCTGCACGGAGAGAACAATGCGATGGCCGAGGCGGCTCAAAGCAATTTCAATTTCCTGGGCGCGACCATGTTTGATGGCGTTCGAAACCGCTTCTTGCGCGATGCGATAAAAATGTGTGCTCGCCTCCTCGCTATCCACGGGCACCGGTGAATCACAGCGAAACCGGCATTTTATTTTCATCAATTTGCTGACGCGTGTCGCGAGTTGTTCGAGCGCGACCATCAATCCTTCCGCCTGCAATTCCACAGGTGACAGGCCGCGGGCCAGTTCGTGCGTGTGGGTGATGGCCTGGCGGACCAGGCGCGCGATCTCCGCGGCTTTGTTCGCTTCCTCTCGGCCGGCGCTGGTTAATGCCTGCTTCAAGGCCTGGCTGAGAAACTCAATGCTGGCGAGTTGCTGACACAAATCATCGTGCAAATCGTGCCCGATCCGGCGCTGCTCCCGTTCGCGAATTTCCAGAATCTCCTTCTCGAGCCGTTTCCGCCGCGAAATGTCCAGCCAGGTCCCAATGATCTCTCCACCGCGCCGCCGCTGCCGGACCAACATCGCCTGATCCAAAAACCAATGGTAGGTCCCATCCGCGCATCGCCAGCGATATTCCACCGCAATGAATCCGTCCTGCGAAATGGCGGAAAACACCCGCAGAACGTGATCACGATCGTCCGGATGAATCCGCGAAGCCCAAAAGTTTTTTGCGGCCATGAACTCGGCTGGAGGAAAACCGGTCACGCGTTCGCTGTTCGCCGTAATCCATGTGATCCCGAAATCGCCATGCGGTTCGGCGGCATAGACCGTCATCGGCAACGACCTGAGAATGAGCGCCTGCCGCTGCTCGATGGCCCGAAGCGCGCGGAGATCACGCTGATGCTCGGCCGCTTCGCGACGCAATGCAGCATTCGCGCGCATCAAGGCCTCGTCCGGAGAACTGGCGGCACTTGATTTCAATCGCTTCAATGCGGCTTCGAGGCGTTTCGCGCGCACGATGAGTTCCGCTTTCGTGAGTCGATCATGGAAGTTCACGATGCCATCATAATGAAGAATCGCGCAGGGACAACCGGAACTTCACTCGCGCGACGCCACAAAGCTTACAAAACTAATCTGACGAAGGGGAAATTAACGCCGCGCTCCCGGATCCAGCACCGACACAAGCACCTCGCAAAGCCTTTCGGCCGCCAATGCTGTCTGGCGCTGCAATCGCATCAACCCCGCGATGCTCGAGGGCTGTCTGAGCAGCGTGGCCGCAAACCGCGTCCAATTCATCGTGCCATCGGCCTTCAGCACGTCGTTGAAATCAATGGGCAGATTCTCCATGGCCGTATCGGAAATGACTCGGACGGTCGCACTCGGAATTCCAAACTCCCTCGCCAATTCTCTCAATCCTTGCGATTCCATTTCCACAGCATCGGCGCCCGTGTTCCGGCGGAGCTCGGCTTTCTCAGCGATCGTAACGGCGACCCGGCTGGCGCAATAAAAGCGAACCTCGCGCGCGCCGGCCGCAAGCAATTCCTTTCGCAGGGAAAAATCGGCATCGGCGTTGAAGAGCACGTCACCGATGGCCAGGCTGGGATCCAGAGCGCCGGCGAATCCGCACGAGAGCAGAGATGAAAAGCGGCGTTCTTCGAGCAGCGGACGCACGGTCCTGACGGCATTTTTCTGGCCCATGCCCGTGATTGCGCAATGCACGTTCCCATCGGATTTCAGGCGCCTTTGAAAAGGGCGCGCCTCCTCCATCACCGCAAAAGTCAAAAGGAACGGAGCCGTGGCGCTCATCGAGTCGAGGACTGGCCCAAGGACTTTCGATTTTCCTTTCGGATAACGAATTTCAGTCCGGACCAGATTTCGTCGATGGCGCAGATTTTCACATCGACCAATCCGGTGCTGAGTCCGGTCTTTTGAACGACATCGAAATTGAGATCGGTTGAAACTCCGGAGGATTTTTTTGGCCAAGCGACCCACAGCATTCCCGCGGGTTGGAGAGAGCGGGCGAGCTTTGAGAAATCGCGGCGCAGTGCCGCGGCCGAATTTACAAAGAGAATGGCAAGGTCCAATTCGGTTTGGAGGGCACTGAGGATTTGGATGTTTGGCGGCAGCGGTTCCAGAAGCGATTGAAAGCTGGGCGGTTCATGGACGAACCGGACTTTGGAGCCAGGCTTCAAACCGAGCTTTTTCGAAAGTGGCGTTCCGGAATATCCAGCCATGGCTAGTGATGGCTGAATTCAGGCGCGCGCCATCGTCTCAATTCCGCGCGCCACGCCATTGATTTTGCCGTTCGATTTCACAACCGAACGTTTGAGCAATTCCTTGTAAGTCCCGAGCGCGAGCAAAG
>JBFMDG010000005.1:0-32963 GCA_040754135.1 Verrucomicrobiota bacterium | reverse complement strand
GGCGAATTTCTCCCGGCAACACAATGCTGCGCACAATTTCCCCGCGCTTCGGTGTCACCGCTGAAAATGAAGCGGCGGCGGCGGAAACATTCGTGGCGGAAGCGGCCGCGATGGTTGGCGCATTGCCGCACGCAAGACATGTGGCGAGAAATGTCGCGGCGAACAGGCAGCGAACCGGCGCGCGATGTGGCGGCTTTTGCTTCGGTTGGCCCGGGCAATTGTGAACATCTCCATTCGGGGAGATTCGCCCAATGTTTTCGGATGGTTTCTGCATGATTGCTCCTAACGTAACGGTTTGCGTCGTTCATCAAGCGGACGCATGGCGAACGAAATGGCTGCTGCGCGGATCGTCCGGATCCAGCGATGGCGATCTCGTGCTGGCGCGGCCGAGCACGATCGCAAAAACGGCCGGCAGGACCAGCAATGTGGCCACAGTGGCAAATGCCAATCCTCCAATAACGGCGCGGCCAAGCGGCGCGGTCTGCTCGCCCCCTTCACCCAGCCCCAACGCGATCGGCACCATTCCAGCCATCATGGCCAGACTTGTCATGAGGATGGGACGCAAGCGGGTGCGGGCGCCATCGACAGCCGCTTCTCTTGCGCTCATGCCTTCCATTCGGCTGCGCTCCGCGAAAGTGACCAGCAAAATCGCGTTCGCCACGGCCACGCCGATGGCCATGATGGCGCCCATAAACGATTGAAGATTGATGGTTGTCCCGGTCAACCAAAGCGTGAGCACCACCCCGGAGATGACGGCGGGCACTGTGGACACAACCACCAGGGAAAGCCGCAGCGATTGGAAATTTGCGGCCAGCAGCAGAAAGATGACAACGATCGCGAGGAGCATTCCCGTTTGCAATCCACCCAGCAATTGCTGCATGGGAACCACCTGCCCGCGCACTGCCACATGCACACGTGGAGGAGGTTGTCCTGCTTCGCTGATGGCGCGCGTAACCTGGCGCGCCACCGATCCCAGGTCAGCGCCCTGAATATTCGCGGTGAGCGTCACCAACCGCTGCATGTTGTAGCGTTCGTACTGGCCGACCGTCGTGCTGTTGTTCACATTAGCGACATTCCGCAAGAGGATCGATTTTCCGTCGCGATGCGCCACAGGAATGTTTTTAACCTCCTCGGTCGAACTCATCTGCACTTGCGGAATCTGAACCTGAATTTGGTAAGCAACACCGCTGTTGGGATCGGCCCAATACACGGGGGTCGTAAAACGACTCGAAGCGGTGGCGGCGACGAGGGATCGCGAGACATCGACCGTTTTAACGCCCATGAGACCGGCCCGTTCTCGATTGATCGCCACTTCCACGGTGGGATAATCCAGCGACTGGCCAAATTGCAAATCACGCAGCGCGCTGATTTTTTCCAGTTGCATCCGGATCTGTTCGGCGAACTCGCGATTGGCCGTCAGGCTCGGACCGCTCACCGCCACCTCGATGGCGGTGGGAGATCCGAAACTCATCACGCGACTGACGATATCGCTGGGTTCGAAAGAGAAACTCACGGTGGGCATTTGTTCGCGCAGTTTTTGGCGGAGGCGCTCTTTCAACTCATCAATGGCGATGGGCGTGCCGCGCTTGAGTTGCACCTGCACGAAGCCTTCCTCCGATCCGCCGTTCCAATGGTAAACAAGATTGATGGGGTAACTCGGGGCATGCACTCCGATAAAGCCCAAGGTCAGATCGATATTTTCAGCGCCGACTTCTTTTTCGATGAGCTTGAGCACATCGAGGGCGATGGCTTCGGTCCTTTCCACACGGGTGCCGGTGGGTGCGCGCAAGCGGAGCGCGAGCTGGCCGGCGTCCACTTTCGGAAAGATTTCCGTGCCGAGCCGGCTGCCCAGGAACTGGATCACGAGAATTGCCGCCGCCAGATAAATCGCCGCCACCAGCCAGCGGCCGGCCACGATGAATTGGGTGCAGCGCGCATAGGCATTTTGCAAACGTTCAAAAGTGCCGGGAGAACTTTGTGTCGATGCGGAAGCGGGCGCGTGCTGGCGCAGGAGCCAGACCGACAGGACCGGCACGAGCGTGCTGGCCAGGATGTAAGAGGCAATCATCGAGAAGGCAACCGCGAGCGAGAGGGGCAGGAACAACGCCTTAGCGGCGCCTTGCATGAACAACGCCGGAATAAACACGGCCAAAACACAAAGCATCGCCACGAGCAAAGGCAACGCCACTTCCCGGCTCGAATCGGCCACCGCCCGCGCCACCGGCTGGCCACGGCTGAGATGCGTATGAATGTTTTCGATGGCTACCGTGGACATGTCCACCAGGATCCCCACGGCGAGCGCGAGCCCGCCCAGCGTCATGAGATTGATCGTCTGCCCCGTAAGCCACAAAGCCATCAACGCGGCGAGCAACGACAATGGAATGTTGATCACAACCACGAGCGCACTCCGCCAATCGCGCAAAAACAACAACACCATAATCCCGGACAACACCGCTCCCAACGCGCCTTCCATCGTCAATCCGTCGATCGCGCGGGTCACATAAGGCGATTGATCGAATTCGTAGCTCACCTTCACATCCTCCGGCAGCACTCCCTGAAATTTCGCAAGGTTCTCTTTCACCAGACTTACTACGGAGAGCGTGGAAGCATCGGCCCGTTTGGTCACCGGGATGTAAACCGTGCGCCGCCCATTCACCAGAGCAAAACAGGTGACAATGTCCGACGCATCCTGCACCTCCGCGACGTCCCGGACGAAAATGGCCGGGAACACACCGGTTCGAATCGGCACCGCTTCAAGATCCTTCACGTTGCGAACGACCGAGTTCACCGGCACCATCGGATATTTGTCGCCCAGGATGATGTTTCCGGAAGGGCTGATGGTGTTGGCGGCAGCAATGGCGGCGACAATTTCGTCGGGCGACATCTGATAAGCGCGCAGGCGTTCCGGTTTGACATTCACGACGATGCTGCGCGCGCTACCGCCGAATGGTGGAGGTGCGGAAACGCCGGGCAGCGTGGCGAAAAGCGGGCGGACCAGATTTAAGGCCGCGTCCTGCATCTGGCCAACGGTGCGGTTCGGGTTTTCTGTCGAGAAGACCAGATTCCCTACGGGCACGCTGCCGGCGTCGAATCGCATGATGAAAGGAGGCACGGTTCCGGGCGGCATGAAAGCGCGCGAGCGATTGACCTGCGCCACCGTTTCGGACATTGCCTGCGACATGTCGGTCCCGGGGTGGAATTGGAGTTTGATGATCGATGCGCCTTGAATGGACTTGGATTCCACATGCTCGATGCCGGTGATGTAAAGGAAGTGATACTCGTAGTAGTAGGTGAGGTAACCTTCCATTTGGGCCGGATCCATTCCGCCGTACGGTTGCGCCACATAAATGGTGGGGATGTTCAGGCCTGGAAAAATGTCCCGCGGCATTTTTTGCAGGGCAAATGCCCCGCCGAGAACCAGCGCCAAGACGAAAACAACGACACTGAGCGGGCGCCGCAAGGCCGGTGTGACGATCTGCATCGCGGAAGATTGCCGATACAAATCGGCCCCTACAACGGAAATTTGTTTTCTAACTCGACAGGAACAAGTCGAACCGCTAAAGCCATCGCCATGTCCAATTTCCTGCGCTTCCTTGGCCTCCGGTTTTTTTCTGTGGCCTTTTTGCTTTTGCTGAGTTCAACGGTCCGTGGCGCCGAGCTTCCTCCGGAATTTGGATGGATGCGGGAACTCGCCGGCTCGACCTGGGTCGGAAAATTTCCCGACGGCAAAACCGTCCATTCCCAATCGTATGAAATTCAATTCGGCCGCTTTTTGCGCGGCGCGGCTTCGCTCAGCGGAGATCATCAAGGGAAGCAAGTCGCCCAGTTCCACGGCGATTCCGTTTTTGCCTGGGATGCGAAGAGTTCCAAAATTGTTTATTACCTCTGGGGATCGGACGGCAATCACGGCCGCGAGGAAGCGTGGTTCGAAGGCGATCGAATCATCTTTCCAGCCTACAGCAAAAAGGAGCCGGGCAAACTCCGCTACCGTTCGGTTTGGCAGCGGATCGATCGCGATTCATTCCGGGTCGATCGCGAAGTGCCGATGGGCGATTCCTGGAAGGTCGAACTTTCCGTGACCTACCGCCGGAGCAGCAATTCGAAGCCAGCCGCGGCGCACGAATGAATTCCCGCGTCGAAACGAACCGGCTCAAAAATTGGTGCAACGGAACGGAGGCGCTGATTTTGGGAAACGTTCCTCCGCGTTCGCTGACATTGTGAAAAGGCCGGGGCGCGCGGGCCGGGAATTCAACTCGACGCTTGCGACTCGGTCCAGCGCACTGCGTAACGGATGAGCTCGGTGGCCGATTTGATCTGCAGCTTTTCTTTGATGTTGGCGCGGTGGACTTCGACGGTTTTGACGCTGAGGTGGAGTTTTTCGGCAATGGCGCGTGTTTCATTCCCCTGCCCGATCAATTGGAAGACTTCGAATTCGCGATCGGTCAGCTTCTCGATCGGCGACGCGCTCTCGCCGCGTCGTCCGGAAAAGATCTCGAGGATTTTGGAAGAGATTTTTTCGCTCACGTAAATCTGGCCGTTCAGCACCTGGCGGATGGCCTGCATTAATTTTTTGCCGCCTTCCTGTTTCATGATGTAACCGCGGCCGCCGGCGCGCAGGACGCGTTCGGCGTAAATCGCTTCATCATGCATGGAAATCACCAACACGGTCAGGCCGGGATACATCGCTTGAATGTCTTTGATCAATTCGAGCCCGCTTTTGCCAGGCAGTGAGATATCGGCCAGCACGAGATCCGGATGCAGCACGCCGATGGCCTCGAGCGCGGCAAAAGCATTTTCGGCCTGGCCGCAAACCGCGAGATCCGGCTCCGCTTCGATGAGCTGCGCCAGTCCCTGGCGCATGATCGGATGATCATCGACCACCAGGATTTTTTTAGGAGGGGGTTTGGAGAATTTCTTTGGCACATCAGCCTTTCTCGACCGGTGCATTCAGACCGGCGGACGTTTTCGTGATCAGAGGGAATGAACAAATGACAGCGGTTCCGCCAGCGGGCTGGTTTTGGATGGCGAGGGTGGCGCCGATGATTCCCGCTCGGTATTGCATGATCCGCAAACCCATTCCGGTTTTGTTCAGCGTTTTCGGCAAGCCAGAGCCGTCGTCGCGCACCGCCAGCGTGCCCATTCCCTGGCTGGCCAACAGTTCGATCTGAATGTGGCGGGCTTTGCCATGTTTGATGGCATTGGAAACGGCCTCCTGGGCAATCCGGAACAAATGCGTGGCCACGGCAAGGTCGGGCACATTCACGAGCTCCGGGCAATGCACGGTGCAGGCGACTTGAAACATCTTTTCGGTATTGGTGGCGAGCTCGACGAAAGCGGCCATCAACCCTTCGGATTCGAGCGTGACCGGTGAAAGGCCGCGGGCCAGCAAGCGCGTTTGCGTGATCGAATCGCGCACATGCCGCGCAATTTCTGCGGCGCGTGCGGCTTCGGATTTGGCTTTGGTTTCGAGGCGCTGTTCCAGAACCTGGCTCATGAGCTCGATGCCGGCGAGTTGCTGACATAAACCATCATGCAGATCCTGGCCAATGCGCCGCCGCTCGCGATCGCTGATCTCGAGAATCTCTTTTTCCAGTCGGCGCCGGTCGGTGATATCCAATCCAGTCGCAATGACAAATTCCACTTTGCCATCGGGCGCGAGCAAAACGGTGTTGGACCAGGCGATCAAACGGCGCTGGCCATCGCGAGTCAGCCAAAAATTTTCGTGCTCGTTCGGAAATTCGCCGGAGGTTAACCGATCAAAAACCTGCTTGACCGATTCCAGCTCGTCCGGGAGGAGGAACAGATCCCAAAACGGTTTGCCGCGCACTTCTTCAAACGTGTAACCGGTGATGCGCTCGCAGGCGCGGTTGAATCGTGCAATCCTCCCCTGAGCATCGAGCACCACCACCAGCGCTCCGGACGTGTCGAGAACGGCCGCGACAAACGCGTGTTCGTTTTTCAAAGCCGCTTCCATGGACGCAAGCCGCTTCTCTTTTTCCACCTGCGCCAGCGACCGCTTCACCACCGTCGGAACAAATTCCTGAAAACGGACATCCTTGACCAGATAATCGAGCGCGCCGCGCTTCATCATTTCGACGGCGACGCGTTCGTCGCCCTGGCCGGTGATGATAATAAAAGGAACGGAACGGTTCACCTGGGCGAGATGCTGAATCAATTGCGCGCCCTCGATATCGGGGAGCTTCAAATCCAGAAGCAGAAGGTCCGCGGAATTTTCCTGAAGCCAGGCAATGGCTTCTTGTCCGGATTGGGCGGAAGCGGTTTCGTATCCCTCGCGCTGCAAGGCCCGCTCGATCAGGCGCGCCAGTCCTCGATCATCATCGACGACAAACACCTTTTGATTTTTTGAAGTTGAATCCATGAATCAACGCGCCATTCCGAACGCACTTTGCTTCACCATTTGGAAACTGCAAACGGCTCCAGCCGCAAAAGCCCGGAACAATTGCGCGGTTCGACGGGCGAGCAGGAAGGAAAAGCCAAACGCGTGACGGGACGCGGGCTTACTTCGGTTCCCCCCGGATTTCCGGCACTTGCACGAGGGAAATAAACAGCCCGAGTTGTTTGATGGCTTCGGCAAACTTTTCGTAATCGACCGGTTTGACGATGTAATTATTGCAACCGAGCGCATGACACCGCTCGACCTCGCGCGGATCATCGGTGGTGGTCAGCATGCTCACAGGAATTTTCCGCAGTTCAGGATCCTCTTTGATCTGGCGCAAGACTTCGATGCCATCCACTTTCGGCATGCGGATGTCGAGCAAGAGCAGGTAGGGAGTTTCGGACGCGCGATGGGGCCTGGCGCCGCGTCGAAAGAGAAAATCGAGGATTTGCTGGCCGTCCGAGAATCGAACGACCGGGTTGTGCAAGCCCGCCCGCACCAGATTCTTCTCGATGAGGCGGGCATGGCCGTCATCGTCCTCGGCAATCAGAATCACTACTTCGCGTGTCATTTCCATAAGCTCTTTAACGGCTGGCGGCGGGCAATGAAACAAAAAAGGTGCTCCCCACACCCGCCTGGCTTTGCACCCAGATTTTGCCCTGCTGCCGCTCGAGGCTGCGTTGCGCGATGGTCAACCCCAGCCCTTCCCCGTCCCCTTGCGATGGATCGAGACGATGAAAAATTTCGAAAATCTTCCCCTGATGTTCCGGGGCAATGCCGATGCCATTGTCCGCCACCGAGTAAATGGCGCGGTCATTCTCGATGCGGCCCGAGACCGTGATGCGCCCGGGACGATTTGGATCCAGATATTTCAGCGCGTTGTCGAGCAGGTTCGAAAACACCTGGTTGATCTGGGTGGCATCGGCAAGGCAGGACGGCAGTTTCTCGATGCGCACGCTGGCGCCGGCGCGCTGGATTTGATACTCCATCGAGAGCGCGATCGCCTGCAGAATTTCAGTCATGTTCAACGATTGCACGCTCAAAGCCGCCCTGCCGAGGCGTGAAAAACGAAGAAAACCCGACAACAACGTGTCGATTTTCTGAACGCCGGCCTGGATGAACTCGATGGCTTCCGGCACGTCGCGCGTGAGCGTGGGCTGCAAATCCGGCAGATGCTGTTGCATCGCGCCGGTCTCAACCAGCCGCGCTTGAATTTTGTGACAAGCCTGCGCCAGTTCCTTGCTGAAGCCTTGAATATTCACGAGCGGCGACCGCAAATCGTGGGACGCGACATAAACGATCGTTTCGAGTTCCCGATTCTTTTCCGCCAGGGACCGGGCCAGTTCGGCGAGCTTTTCCTCCGACTTTTTGCGCGCGGTGATGTCTCGCAAAATGCCGGTAAACATCCGTCCGCCCGCCAGCCGCACTTCGCCCACGGACAAATCCATGGGAAAAATTGAGCCGTCCTTGCGCCGCCCGACGACTTCGCGGCCGATGCCGATGATTCTGGCTTTGCCGGTGTGGCAATAATTCTCGAGATAACGGTCGTGCTCCTCGCGGTAGGGAGAGGGCATGAGAACACTGACGTTTTTGCCGAGCAGTTCGGCGGCGGTGTAGCCGAACATTCGCTCGGCCGCGGGATTGATGGAATCGATCAGACCGCGTTCGTCGATGGTGATGATCCCCTCGACGGCGGTGTGGAAGATGGCGCGGAGCCGTTCTTCGCTATCGCGCAGGGCGGATTCGGCGAGGCGCTGGCCGGTGCTCACGCGTTCTGAGGTTTCGATCTGAGTTGCGGTGGCTTCCAAAGCCCGCAAACGTTCCATTAATTCCTCCCGGCTCATCCGGGCATAATCGTTCATGCCGCGAATTTACTCATTCTCAGGGCCGGTCGTAACAAATTTCGTTTCCCGCCTCAAACCACCTGCAGTTTCGATCGATACTCGGTCGGCGATTGACCGACAATGCGTTTGAACACGCGGTTAAAATGCGTGAGCGATTGAAAGCCGACTTCGAAAGCGATTTCACTGATGCGCAGATTGCGGTTGAGCAGGAGGTTCTTGGCTTTCTCGATGCGGATGCGCGAAAGGTAATCGGTGAAATTCAGCCCGGTGATCTTTTTGAACATCTTGCAAAAATAAAACGTGCTCGTGTTCACCGCTTTGGCGACCTGGCCGAGGGAAAGGTCTTCGGCCTGATGTTCCTGAATGAAAGCCTTGGCCTTGGTAATCACCGGCGGTTCGGCGTTCATTTGCTGGACGACGATTTGATTGCTGACCATCGAGAGGTGCTGGGCGAAGATGGTGAGCAGTTTGACCACGGAATCGTGCTGCCGCGCCGGGAGGACCCGCGTTTTGAAGTAGGCCGTTTTCAACTGTTCCGGATCGGCCTGAATGCCCCATTCCGACATCAATTTCGCCGTGCGATCAAACTGGCCGAGGTTCGGCTTTTTGCGGAAGACCTGCCCGGTTTGCAGAAAGCCGATCAGTTGTTCGCCCAAACGCACCGGCACAGCCGTGTCGGCCAGCCCGGCCATGCACGTCACCGTGCGTGCACTGTGAGTGGCCTCCTCCAGCAACTGCTGCTGCACTTGCAAACAGGCCGAGCAGGACCGGCTCTTTTGCGCCATCAAACTGCAAAACGGATTTTCATTGCGCTTGCCATGATGCGGTAATTGCCACGATTCCACCGGGCGCAAGGCCACGGGAAGACCCGTTGCTTCGGTAAAGGCTTTTTCGTATTCCTGGTAAATTTTCGAGCTGGTCAGTGCATTAATCAGCGTGTTGTTCGAGTTCATATTTTTTGTCTTTCAGTCACCGATTTTGGTTCGGTGAGCGCAAATTAAGAGAGGGAACTCAAATCAACAATTGGGCGCGGTCCCATTCCTGTCTGTGGGGTCCCCTTTACCTCATCTAAGGGATCCCCCTACCCGCCCTCGGCGCCTCCTTGCACCCGCAGAAGAAAAGGTCAATGACCCGGCCTGAGCAACTGTTGGCGAGCCATGCGCAACCGTTGGATGACCACATACGCGGTCCGCTTCATCAGCTCATAACCAAACTCCGGATCTTCCTCGGCTTTTTCACGCAACCGCGTTCCATAAAAAAAGATCGCGCGGGTCGGCTCGATGGCTCGAGCGTCAAAGTGCCAGTAATAAGGTGGAAAGAGCCAGGACCAGCCAAGAACTTCACCCGCGCCAATCGTTTGAAGCTGCACCGGATCGAGTCCTTCCGTTTGGGATTCGAGCGCCACTTTTCCTTCGAGGATCAGATAGAAACGATTGGCCGGATCTCCTTCTTCAAACACCGATTGATCCTTCGCGAATTCCGTCAACATGGCGGCATCCGCCAGCACGCGGACATACTCGCTCGATAACCCGCGAAAAAAAGGATGATTGCGAATGGCTTCAACGATCACCGTTTGAGGCTCGCGCCCATTCTCTCCTTTGAAGGTGCCGGTAATCACATTGCTCGTGCTCATGATGCAATACAATCGGCAACCCTAAAAGAACCGCTCCACGGCCCTTGCCGTTTGCTGCTCTTGTTTTGCCCTCGTGAAAACAATCACCCAAAGCACTTCCATTTGGCAACGTCCTCCACAAAACGCGCCATGCTCGCACGCCCCCCAAATCCGCAACCCAAAATCATTCCGCAGCGATGCGGTAAAAATAGGTTTGGCTTAGCCCATCCAGCGGCTCACTGATTTGTACAATTCGATTCGTCGGCGCGGCCGATACACTCCTTTTGATCGTCCATGCTGGCTCACTCAGGCTTGGCGTCACTTGCAACGTGTAACTCTTTCCAGCCACGGCCGTGAATTCCACCGAGATTTCCCCGGCCATCGAGTTGATTTGGTCCAGACGCAACACGCTCGACTGATCGCGTGGATGGGTCCCCGCTTGAAACTCCATGAGGTTGCCTGCGCCATCGCCATCGGAATCGAGCGCCCCGTCGGAAGCGCTCGCTGGATCGAGTCCATGCAGCAGTTCCCAAAAATCGGGCAATCGATCCTGATCCTCATCCAATTTCCGAACCCACCGATTGACGGCGTTGATCGCCTCGATCGATGCCGATTTTTGATCCGGGGCCGCATCGGCAATGTAGGTGTCGTTGAGCGTGAATTGACTGTTCCGCAGCGCGATTCCCACCGAGTCCCACTGCTGAAAGGCGAACCCGGTGAGCCGATGTTCCATCTCGTATTTCGGGTGAACCAGATCGGTCATCAACCGGAGCAAATCATGTTCGCCACTCCGTTCGCGCGGAAACCAGTAACCGGTGCTCGACGTTTGGGGAAATGGGCCGTAGCGCGCGCCAAACACCTGGACAGAGGTCCACAACGGCATGTCCGGCGTCTTTTCGTGAATCACACGACGCGCCCAGTAATGATTGCTGTCGAGGAGCGCAAATTGATATTCCGGCCCTTGAAATTCCAAGGCGCTGATGCGCACAAAATCGCACAAGCCCGCTTCCCAAACGGTGGCCGGATCGGGATCATCAATCACGTTTTTCCACAATTCACGGCTGAACTGGAGCATCAATTTGAAATCCGCCACTGCCCGTTGCTTCAAATCTTGATACATCTCCTGCAACATCGGCGTGGTATAAAACGGTCGCTTCGACCCGTGCCAAGGTTCATCCACCGTTTCGAGGCAATAAAGCGCCGGATGGGCCACGCAATCCCGCGATTTAACAAACGTTTCCAAACTCCCCCATTGCCATACGCCACCCACTTTTTCGGGGCGAAATACATGGCCAGCGGCAGCGTCGAAGAAAACCACGCCGGCGCGAAATCCATTCGTGTGACATACATCCAGCAGCGTCTTCCAATCGTTCGTCCCGGAATCCGCTTGATTGAAACCGAGAAAGACAAAATTGCAATCCGGCACCGCGCTTTTGATTGTCTTTAAGGCTGCATCGAGATCGGCGGCAAATTGGGCATAGGCCATTTCCACAGGGATGGGAGCATCCATCGCCAAAAACAATGCGCTGTTCGTCGCCACCGGCACATTCTGGATGAGAATCGCCGCTTCGCTGTTGGCGATCGTGGCATTTTGCGGCGAGGAGAATTTCACCAGAAATTTTTCCTCCGGTTCTTCCAATGCATCCGTAAAGACCACGATTCGAATGAACTGTTGGCTGGTTCCTGGAAGAAATGTCACCACTCCCGCCGTGGCTTTGAAATCGAGTTCGGCTTCGGCCGTCAGGGATTCGGTCGCGTAATTGAGGGTGACGGTTTGAGAACTGGCCGCGGATAAATTCAGTTCCAAGACGGCTTCATTCGCGCTTTCGCTCACCGCAAGGTCCGACCAAAAGATTTGGGGGAGGTCGTCATTCAAAATGGTGATGCGCACTTCCGCGGTGGCGAGAGTGGCCCGAACCGCATTGCTCAACCTGACCAGAAATGTTTCGTTCGGTTCGACCACGGTGTCTCCTTTGATTTCCAAGGCAATCGTTCGCGTCGTTTCGCCCGGAGCAAACTGCACCTGGCCGGAACTGGCCACGTAATCCTCAGCCGCCACTGCGGTTTCATCTGCTGTCGTGTAATCGACTGTCACCGATTGGCTGGACGCAAATGATAAGGTCAAGGTGAGATTGATCGCCTGCGAACCGCTGTTGCCCTCCGACACCGTTTGCGCGCTGAGGACCAATTCCGGCACCGGAAGCGCATCGTCGTTTTCAATCGTGACCCGCGCTTCGGCTGCAGCCAAAGTCGCATTCACCGCCTTGCTCAACTTGACCAGAAATGTTTCGTTCGGTTCGACCACGGTGTCTCCTTTGATTTCCAAGGCAATCGTTCGCGTCGTTTCGCCCGCAGCAAACTGCACCTGACCGGAACTGGCCACGTAATCCTCAGCCGCCATCGCGGTTTCATCGGCTGTCGTGTAATCAACTGTCACGGTTTGGCTGGACGCAAATGACAAAGTCAGCGTGAGATTGATGGTCTGCGAACCACTGTTGCCCTCCGAAATCGTTTGCGCGCTGAGGACCAATTCCGGCGCCGGAAGCGCATCGTCATTTTCAATCGTGACCCGCGCTTCGGCTGCCGCCAAAGTCGCATTCACCGCATTGCTCAACCTGACCAGAAATGTTTCGTTCGGTTCGACCACGGTGTCTCCTTTGATTTCCAAGGCAATCGTTCGCGTCGTTTCGCCCGCAGCAAACTGCACCTGACCGGAACTGGCCACGTAATCCTCAGCCGCCAATGCGGTTTCATCGGCTGTCGTGTAATCAACTGTCACCGATTGGCTCGACGCAAATGATAAAGTCAGCGTGAGATTGATGGTCTGCGAAGCACTGTTGCCCTCAATCACCGTTGTGGAATTGATCGTGAGCGATGGCTGCTCCTCGATTTGAAATGCGTCGCTCCCAAATTGCATCATCGCCTCACCCGATTCGTGTGCGCCGATGTCGGGCCCCGCCCCCGCATAGCCGTCGTTGAAGTTCGGCAGCAGCGCGCCGGCATCGAGCCCGGGAGATCCCGAAGCCAGGCTGAAAGAGCCGCGTCCGGTGAGTAAATCCACGCCTGGTTCCGACGCGTAAATCGGCACGCCGCGAATTCCATGAGTCTCCTGGCCGGGCGAGGTTGTGATGGTTCCGTTGAACAGATCGTAATCAAAACTATTCGAGGGATGCCTGGTTCCATTGCGGATGCTTTCGGCGGATGAATTGGGCATGTGAAAGATGTTGTTTCGGCTCGTGACAAAGGTCATGCCGAGATTCCCTTCCCCCAATCCCGTGCTGCAACCGAGGCTCACCATGCGCCCCGGCTCTGGCGCCGGTTGCAGGATGGTGTTGTGAAAAACATAAACGGCGCCATGCGCGAAATCGGCGTTGGACCCCGGTTTTCCTCCAATTTTGATGAAACGCCCGCGGCCATATTCGTCGCTGTTATCGCTCAAATCATGGTGGCGGCTGCGTCCGGTGATGTTGCGCCAGATATAAAGCGGCCCGACCGAAACCGGATTGATCGAAATGGGATTGTTGATGTCGGTCATGAAATTCCCCCAGATGCGCACATTCTGATTCGCCCCGTCGGCTTCGATGGCGTTATCCCAGCATCCTTGCAGGTAGTTGCCGTAAATGTCCGAATCCCGGAATGGAAAACCGGTGAAAGAGGCGTTCGGCGCTCCACCGATGATATCGTTGAACATGTGATCGATATCCGTCCAGAAAGTGTTGTAGCGAAACACATGATTGCCTTGGCTGCCGAACAGATAAATGGGCTGCGGCCCGTGGGGATGACTGGGCTCCTGCAAGCGATCCAACTCTCGAGGTTCCTCCCAATTGTTGCTGTCGGCGTGCGGATGATGCACGCGATTGCGCTGGAATACGAGACGTTCGAGGCCATTGAAGCGCGAATAAACAACGGCATCATGCGGCACTCCCCACGGCTCAAGGGTTCCATCGCCATTGTCATCCGACCAGCTCCCCCAATCGGTCATCTCGCATTGCTCGACCACCAGATCGCGGCCCTGCTCAATGAGAATGCAATGATTGGTCGGTCCGGAAATCTTCAAGCCGCGCAGAATGATGTAGTTGCCCCGCACCAACACGCCGATCCCCTCCGCGTGGTTCAAATGGATCTCGGCCATGGTTCCGGGCGCCGCGGTGTAGAGCGTGTACCCATCCGGCCGGCCGCTTTGATCCGCAATCAAAGTGGTCGTCCGATTGGTCACGACAATCGTCTGGCCAATGGGAAATGTCTCAGACCAGGTGGTCGCTTCCAGCGTTAAGGGTGGTGGCGCACCGTCTGGATCGACAAAGGTCAAGCGCACTTCGTAGGAGGTCCCTGGCCGCAAGTGAACGAGGCTGCCGCGAAACTGATGGTCATTGGGCGCAATGCGGTCAGCAAACAACTCCAGGCCCGCGCGCCACTCTACGGCTCCGGTTTCGCGGAACTCCACCCGGCAAAGGGCATTGGTGTTATCATCGCCCGTGTAATCGCAATAAAGTCCGAATGATTCGAAGGTGGGAACGGCTCGAAAATTCGTCGCGGAAATCAATGCGGGTTGGCTTTGAAGATTTGCGCTGGTCAGCGCCATCAACGCGGTGGGCCACAGGCAACCAATCAGATTCAGTGTCATATGCTGGGATTGTGAACGGGCCGGCAGCGTAAGCTGATCAAGCCCGATACAGCTGGACGAAAGTTGTCTGGCGCCGGTTACAAGGCGCAACCCGGCTTGAAGAATTATCGGCATCCGTTCCGCAGAACTTTATGCCTTCGATCAAATGAATTCATTCCCCGGCCCATCGCTGGCGATTGAGCTTGCCGGCTTCGGTTCATGAAACAAAGATGGCCGCCGTTCATTTATGAACACGGCGATTGCCCTCACTCACCGCGATCAAGTCCACGATTTTCAACAACGACATCGCATCGGCCTCGTCACACTGGTCTTCACTGACATTGTTGGTTCCACGCTCCTCAAGCAGCAATACGGCGATCGCGCCGGAGTCGAACTGATCCAGCGTCATCACACCCTCGTTCGCTCCCTCTTGCGCAATTTCGAACATGCCGAAGAAATCAGCACGGCAGGCGACTCTTTCTTTCTCGTCTTCGGCCGCCCCTCGGACGCCGTGAGATTTTCACTCCTGCTCCAACTCCGCCTCCGTGAGTTGGCCCGCGAGACTTGCCGGCCTCTGTTTGATCGCATCGGCATTCATGTCGGTGAAGTGTTCATCGAGGAAATCGCCGGGCATTCCAAACCCAAAGATCTCTACGGCATTCAGGTCGATCTCTGCGCCCGGCTTATGTCGGTCGGAGGGGCCAATCAAATCTTTATGACCCGTTTCGCCTTCGATAATGCGCGCCAGGTGCTGAAGGAACACGACATCGATGGCGGCGCGCATTTATCCTGGGCCAATCACGGGCATTATCTTCTCAAAGGCGTCGATGAGCCGATCGAGATTTGCGAAGTCGCGATCGCGTCGGAAACTCCTTTGACTCCACCAGCCACCTCGGAAAAAGCCCAGCGCCATGTTTCGCCCGACATTGAGCCGGTGCTTGGATGGCGGCCCGCCATTGGACAGCACGTGCCGAACACGCATTGGGTTTTGCAAGAGAAACTCGGGGAAGGCGGCTTCGGCGAAGTGTGGCTGGCACGCCATCAAAGTTTGCCGGAACAGCGAGTGTTTAAGTTCTGTTTTCGCGCCGACCGAGTCCGTTCGTTGAAGCGCGAGGTCACCCTTTTCCGGCTGTTGAAGGAGAAAATCGGACAGCACCCGCACATTGTGCATCTTCAGGATCTGTTTCTTGAGGAACCGCCCTTTTACCTGATGATGGAATATGTCGAGGGGCGTGACTTGCACGCGTGGGCAGCCCGGCAAGGTGGCCTGGGCAAAGTGCCGTTGGCCGTCCGCCTCGAAATGATCGCGCAGGCCGCTCAAGCTCTCCAGGCTGCGCATGAGACCGGCATCATTCATCGAGACGTTAAGCCTTCGAACATTCTCGTCACCTCCCGCACAGCGCATTCGGCAGCGCATGAATCCGGACGAACTCCACGGCCGGAGATCGCGGCGAAAGTCGTTTCCGACGAATCTGAGGGGGAGCTCAATGATATCAATGATGTCCAGGTTAAACTGACCGATTTTGGCATCGGCCAGATCCTTTCTCAGGAATTTCTCGAGGGCGTCACGCGCCAGGGCTTTACCCAAACCTTGTTGTCATCGAGCAATCCTTCCCTGACTGGTACCCAAATTTATATGGCGCCGGAACTTCTCGCCGGCCAGCCCGCTTCCGCCAGATCGGATATTTTTTCACTGGGCGTTGTGCTTTATCAGATGATCGTCGGCGATTTCACGCGGCCGCTGACCACCGATTGGACGCGCCAAGTCCAGGATCCGGTCTTGCGCGAAGATCTGGCCAAATGTTTTGCCGGGCAACCAGAGCAACGATTCGAAAGTGCCGCCGCTTTCGCCAGCAACCTGCGCCGATACGCAGCCAGGAAAAAGGCGCTGGCCGAACAGCAGGCAGCCTTGTCCGCTCTGGAAGTGGATCGCGCGGCGCTGGCCGCGAGCGAACGCACCGTACTTCGCTTGACCCTCATGCGCGCCGTCGCCTTCGCTTCGGCCATGTTGATTGTGGCGATCATCCTGTCACGCTCCGCGCTGAATATGGGACAATTGGCGGCCCTGGCCCGGAATCGCGAATTGGAGGCCGAATGGCATGCTTATGGCCTCTTTCAACACCTCTATTGCTCGGACATGAACCTGGTGCAGCAGGCTCTCGAAGCCAATAACCTCGGCCGCGCCGTCGAGTTGTTGAAGCGTAATCATCGCCCGCCACCACCATCCAACCTCGAACGTCTCGAAGCCCGCCTGCAACAGCCCGTGCGCCGCGATTTGCGCGATTGGGAATGGCGCTACTTCTCAGGACTCTGCCGCAGCGACGAATTATTCACGCTCGCTCAACTCACCAATCGAATCGAGTCGATCGCCTTCACGCGCCATGGCGCGCTCGTCTCCGTGGACTTTGGCGATCAAGTGCGGCTTTGGGATTGGCAGCAGAGAACGCTTCTCGCCTCGGCCAGCCTTGCCCGACATCCCATGTTCGTGGCCATCTCGCCGGTGGCCTCGATCGCCGCAGTCGCTTCCGTCGATCGCTCGGTAAAGCTTTACGATTTCTCCAGCCGCACCAATCTGGATTTGATCGCCACACTGACCGGCCATAATTCCGGAGTGGTTCAACTCGACTTCTCGCCCGATGGAAAAAAAATCGCGACGCTCGGAACGGACGGCACGGCGCGCTTGTGGGATGTCGATTCGAAAAAACAAATTGCGTCTTTTCCCATTCAGGAACTCTCATCACTGCTCAGCGGCGGTATTGCCTATGCCCCGAACGGATCGCGTTTGGCCATCGGAGAACAGAACGGTGATGTTCGCATTCTGGAAATTGAAACCGGCCAGACCTGGCACGAGTTCAAGGGACATAAAGAAAGGATTTCCACCCTGGCCTTTTCCCCGGATGGAAAAACGCTCGCCTCGGCGAGTTGGGATCACACCGTGCGCATTTGGGATTTGGAAAAGCGGAATCTCCGCGCCACGCTCACCCCCCACAAAGCGTGGGTCTGTTCATTGGCCTTTTCTCCCGATAATCAAACCCTGGCCACGGCGGCGGCCGATCAGACGGTACGTTTATGGAACGTCCGCACTGCGGAAGAAGTCGCTTTGCTTCTCGGAAATCTCAACGAAGTAAGCACGGTGGCGTTTTCTCCCGATGGCCAATTCCTCGCGACCGGTTGCAAGGATGGATCGCTCAAGCTTTGGAACGCCACACCGAAGCGCCGTGAAGCGCTCAATACGCGTTTGCCTGAGGAATTGGCTGACAGCCAGCAAGCCTTCAGCCTTTCCAGTGATGCTCAGCGGCTCCTGACAATCTCGACGAGCCACAAAATCAGCATCTGGAACACGACGAATGCGAGCGTCCCTCTTCGAAAAATGGATTTGGCGCGCCTGACCGCAGCTCAACTGTCTCCCAATGGCCAGCGGGTCGTTACCGGCACGACCGACGGCGTGCTGGCAGTTTGGGAAACGGACTCGGGGCGCAAGCTGGGCGAAACGAAGACGGGAACCGAACCGCTCTTGTTTGTCCAGTTCACCCGCGATGATCGACAAATCGCGCTCTCAGATCGCCGCGAACTCCAACTCCGCAACGTCTCCGACCTCTCCCTAAACAAGCGCTTGCCGGTAAACGTGCGTGCCCTCAGCGCCTTAACACTCTCGCCCGACGGATCGTTCGCCGTTGGCGGGACCATTTATGGTGAATTGGAAATTTGGGATTTGAAAGCCGGCCGGGCTCGCATCGCTTATCGCGCACATCGCGACACGATCGGCATGATCGCTTTCCATCCGGATTCAGCATTGTTCGCCAGTTGCGGTGACGATCAAGTGGTGAGGATTTGGCGGTTGGTGCGAAAGCATCGAAGCGTGACCGACCACGGCGCGAGCGAGCGCACCGAGATTTTGGAGCGCCCGGAGTTGATCACCACGCTCAAAGGGGCGTTGCTTGCCTTCAATTCGGTCCTGTTTTCGCCGAATGGACAGCGGCTGATTGCCGGCACGTTTGAAGGTACGGTTAAAGTGTGGGACGCCAATCTTTGGCAGGAGGTGGCTACGTTGAAAGGGCATGACCATCCCGTTTATGCGCTCGCTTTTTCGCCGGATGGTAATTCGCTGTTCTCATTCAGCCGGGATGCCCTCATCCAACGCCGCGCGCCTTCTTTCGCTGAACTCGATGCCCGAGAAAGAACATTGGCCCGGCCGTAACGCTGCCGAAAACTTTCTTGAAGTGACCTGGGCCGTGCAAGGATCAAGGGGGAGAATCATGCTCAGAGTCTGTCTGAAAATTCCGACTCGTTCGCCAGTCCTTCGCGGCACGGATGGCTCGGATCGCGCGGATTGACAGCCGGGCACGATTATGCCAAAGCTCTTGCCGCTGCCTAAATCCGGTTGATCCTGAAATCGGATGCGGGGGAACCACTTCCCGGCTCGCCGGGATGGGGCGCACAATGAAGCAAACCTTCATTGCGATCACTTTCCAGATCGAGCCCGTCAGCTAACCTCGCCGGCGCATGGAAGGGCGATCTTCCGAACCGCACATCGCGGTTGCAAAGATTACCCGCTAAAAAAAACGATGCCTGTCAACATCGCAACGCGGCGCATTTTTTATGACTGCTGATTCCTCCGGCCAACGGCGTTTTCTCGGCTTGATCCTCGGCGCGCTTGGCGTGGTTTACGGCGATATCGGCACCAGTCCGCTCTACGCCTTTCGCGAATGCTTTCACGGACCTCACGCCATCGATGTCAGCCACGCCAATGTCCTCGGTGTCCTCTCGCTCGTCGTCTGGTCACTCATCCTCATCGTCAGCGTCAAATACCTCCTCTTCGTCATGCGCGCCAACAACAAAGGCGAAGGCGGCATCCTCGCCTTGCTCTCACTGGCCTTTCCGGAACGCACCTCGACGCGCAAATCGGATCTCGCTTTCATTGCTCTCGGCGTTTTCGGCGCCGCTCTCCTTTATGGCGATGGCATCATCACTCCGGCCATTTCCGTGCTCAGCGCCGTGGAAGGCTTGAAAGTGGCCACACCCTTTTTCGAGCCCTTCATCCTCCCCATCACCATCGGAATTCTCGTCGGCCTTTTTTCCGTCCAAAAAGCCGGCACCGGCCGCGTCGGCAAAATCTTCGGACCCGTCACCTTGCTCTGGTTTCTGACCCTCGCGCTGCTCGGAATCAAAGGCATCGTCACCGCGCCAGAAGTGCTCAAGGCTGTTAATCCATTGCATGGCTTGGAATTTTTTCTGCGCAATGGCGCGCGCGGCTTCGTCGTGCTCGGATCCGTATTTCTGGTTGTCACAGGTGCGGAGGCTTTGTACGCCGACATGGGGCATTTTGGCGTGCGGCCGATTCGTTTCGCCTGGTTTTTTGTCGTGTTGCCGGCTCTTCTCTTAAATTACTTCGGCCAGGGCGCCTTGTTATGGAACCAACCGGCGGCGGCGGAAAACCCGTTTTACCGGCTCGCCCCGGGTTGGTTGTTGTATCCGCTCGTCATTCTGGCAACGATGGCCACTGTCATTGCTTCGCAGGCCCTTATCTCCGGATCTTATTCACTCACCATGCAGGCCATCCAGCTCGGGTATTTTCCGCGACTCGAGATTGACCACACCTCGCATGCGGAACGCGGACAGATTTACATGCCGCACGTCAACTGGACGCTCATGATCGCGTGTGTCGGATTGGTGCTGGGATTTCAAAGTTCGAGCAACCTGGCCGCGGCGTACGGCATTGCGGTCACACTGACCATGGTGATCACGACATTGCTGTTTTATTTCGCGGCCATGCGCCTTTGGAAATGGCCGAAATGGCTGGCGGCGACGGTATGCTGCCTGTTTTTGATTGCCGAGGTGGCCTTCTTTCTGGCGAATGCCCTGAAGTTTCTGCATGGCGGCTGGTTTCCGATTGTGGTGGGCGTGATCATTTTTACGCTGATGACCACCTGGAAAACCGGGCGGGCTTTGCTGCGAAAAAAACTGCAGGCCAGCACGCTTCCATTCAAAACTTTTTTCGACAGCATTCGCGCGCATCCGCCCACGCGCGTCAAGGGAACAGCGGTTTACATGGCGGGCAATCCGACCGGCACGCCCGTGGCCTTGCTGCACAATTTGAAACACAACAAGGTCATGCACGAGCGGGTGGTTGTCCTCACTCTGGCCACCGCGGAAGTGCCGCATGTGGACACGGCGGAGCGAGTAAAAGTCGAGCGGCTCGACGAAGGAGTTTTTCGCGTTATCGCGCGCTACGGCTTTATGGAAGAGCCGAATGTGCCTGAGGTATTGGAGCTCTGCAAAGCGCATGCATTGGAATTCAAGCCGCTCGAAACCACTTTCTTCCTGAGCCGGGAAACCATCATAGCCACGCACACCCCCGGCATGGCCATTTGGCGGGAAAAGCTTTTCGCCATCATGTCGCGCAACGCCCAAACTCCGACCGCTTTTTTCCGTCTCCCCGCCAATCGCGTCGTGGAACTCGGCATGCAGGTCGAGTTGTAGTCGGTTACAATCCGGACGATTTGCACGCGAAACCAGAGCTGAGTCGGCGATTTAAAGGGATACTTGGGAATCACGTTCGCAGCAGGCTCTCGGGAAGACAGACGAGCCGGCTCGTGCTGCCTTCCGGCCGCCAAGAAACGCGACCATCCGGCAAAACGGCGACGATGATGCCTCGCTTCGTGCCACGCAACGTCTTGACACGGTCACCTGGCTTGAATTCGGAAGATTCACAAAGGCCCTCGACGATTTCCATCATCGCCTCACGACCAAGCACTCCGGCGATGTAATGGGCGACGGCCGAACCGGCCTCCCTCCTGCGCACCGGCACAAGGTCGCTGAAGAGCGCGAAAGTCAGTTCTCGCCCAATGGTGGAGAAAGTGTTGCCGTTAAAGAAAAGGAAGGGGGCTTTGCGATGAAAAGCGAGGAGCCGATCGAGCGTTTCCGCGAGACTCAGGGTTTCGAGGCGGAGCGCTTCCCATTCCTGCGCGCACGCGCCTTCAGTTTCCGAGTTAACTCCGTGCTGTGCTCGACCTCGTTGGCACGCTCCTCGGTTGATGCAGACGACAGACTGCCAGTCCCAGTTTTTGACAAAAGCGGCTCGGGTTTGAAACGGTGTACCGACTCTTCCGCCGCCTTGCGAATGTCTGCCGCCGTCAGGTGCTCCAGAAGATCGAGTCTCAGTTTCATCGGCCATAAAATAATCCTTTCAACAGGCGGGCTCAAGACCGTTTCCAGCGAAGCCCTCTGGCATCGAACTCTTCCCTAGCTCGAGCTTTTGTTTGCCGTACACCCGCTTTGCCCAGAACCAGGCACGGGGTCATTCTTCAAGTTGCGTGAGGAAAAAGCAAAGCAGAGTTTCAATCCGCAGTGCGTTTTTGAGTGGAAGATTGAAAGAGTTAAAGGGATTAAGAGTACTTCCCGATTGTGATGGCGGCGGCTCTTAGAAAAAGTTCGAACGGGCTTTATCCGGGCTGCTATCCTTTCGCCCAGCATGAACTCGGATCAGCTTTGGAAACGACGTGAATTTCTTCGCACCACCCTACTCGCCGGAGCCGCCTTCACCGCGGGTTCAATTGCACCGCGAAATATTTTTCCCGCGCATGCCCCGGGAAAGGATCCATCGGTCTCCCCCTCCTGGGCGGACAAGCCAATGCGCTGGGGCCAGCTCACGCTTGTCGAAGATGACCCGGGCAAATTCGATCCCCAATTCTGGTTCGATTACTTCAAACGCACTCGTTGCGATGCCGTTTGTCTGAGCGCCGGCGGTTGCGTCGCCTATTACCCCACCAATATCCCGGGGCATCATCGCAGCCAATGGCTCGGTGACCGCGATCCATTCGGCGACCTTGTGAAGGGCTGCCGCGCCCTCGGCATGATCGTGATCGCCCGCACCGATCCGCATGCCACCTACGACGACGTCGCCGAGGCGCACCCGGATTGGATCGCCGTGAATTCGCAAGGGCAGAAACGGCGTCATTGGGCGTCGCCGGAAATGTGGGTGACGTGCGGATTGGGTCCTTACAATTTCGAATTCATGACCGAGGTGAAGAAGGAGATCATGTCGCGATATCAAGTCGATGGCATTTTCATCAACCGCTGGGACGGCTCGGGCATGTGCTATTGCGAACATTGCCGCAGAAATTTTCGTGAAGCATCCGGCAACGAACTCCCGCGCACGAACAATCCTCAGGACCCCGCTCGCCGCGCTTACATTGTGTGGCATCAACAACGTCTCTTCGATCTTTGGCGGCTCTGGGACAAGGTAGTGCGGCAAATCAACCCCGATTCTTGCGTTATTCCAAACACCGGCGGCGGCGCGCTCAGTTCGCTCGACATGCAAAAAATCGGCGAACTCGCGCCCACCTTGATGGCGGACCGCCAGGCGCGACGCGGACTCACTCCGCCCTGGGCCAATGGCAAAAATGGCAAGGAATTCCGCTCCACCATGGGCGGCAAGCCGGTCGTAGGAATTTTCAGCGTCGGCGTGGAAGAGCCGTATCGATGGAAAGATTCGGTGCAGAGCGAAGCGGAGATTCGGCTATGGGTGGCAGAGGGCACGGCCAACGGATTGCGGCCGTGGTTCACGAAATTTTCCGGCGTGCTGCACGATCCGCGCTGGCTCAAAGTCGTGGAGAACATTTATCGCTGGCATCATCGTTGGGAAAAATATTTGCGCAATGAAGCGCCGCTGGCGCGCGTCGGGCTGGTTTACTCGCAGCAAAGCGCGTGGTTTTATGGCGGCGATCAAGCGCGTGCGAAACTCGAAGATCACGCCCTTGGGTTTTATCAGGCACTCATCGAAGCGCGCATTCCATTCGAGATGGTGCATGATCGTCTGCTCGATCTCGATCGCATCCGCCATTTTAAAACCCTGATCCTTCCAAACATCGCCGCCTTGAGCACCGCGCAATGCGATCAATTACGCGCTTTCGTCCGGCACGGCGGCAGCCTGGTTGCGACTTATGAAACTTCGCTCTACGACGAGTGGGGCGTCCGGCGGGAAGATTTCGGACTTGGCGATTTGTTCGGTGTGAAATGGAGCGGGCGCGGCCAAGGCCCGATGCAAAATTCCTATTTGCGGCTCGAACACGACACTCTGCCAGGACATCCGTTGCTGCGCGGACTCGAAACAGCACCGCGCATCATCAATTGCGTGCGCCGACTCGAGGTCGAGCCACGCGACAAATTCTCCGCCATGCCCGTGACCTTGATCCCAAGTTATCCGGATTTGCCCATGGAAAAGGTTTATCCGCGCGAGCCGCGCACAAACATCGGGCAAGTGTTCCTGCGCGAGGTTCCCGGTGAATCTGCCATCGGCGCAAATTCGGCAAGGCCAGCCGGACGCGTCGTCTATTTTCCCGGAGATCTTGATCGCACTTTTTGGGAAGTGTTGTGCGTCGATCACGGGATCCTTCTGCGCAATGCCATCGAATGGGCCACGGGCGAAGAACCCTTCGTGCGCGTCGAAGGTCCAGGATTGCTCGATGTCACGGTCTGGCGGCAAAAGCAATCGCTCACGGTCCATCTCGTGAACCTGACCAATCCGATGATGATGAAGGGGCCGGTGCGCGAATTGATTCCAGCAGGGGAACAGACCGTTCGTCTGCGCTTGCCCGATGGCGCGCGGCCGCGCTCGGTAAAATTGCTTGTGTCCGACCGTTCCGCACGCGCGCAACGCACCGGCCAAATCGTGACGGTTAAGATTCCGGCGATTCTCGATCACGAAGTGGTGGCGATTGACCTGTGATGCCGTGGTCCAGGATGATTGGTTCCGTATTGAGTCGAGGATTGGCCTCGTTTAGCCGCATGTTATCAATCCACATGGACCGGGTCGCTCAGCTTGGACACGCCGCTTTCGTTGAACGCTTCGATGGCGAAGCTGTATTTCTGGCCGACGGTAAGCGCGCGAATCTCGATCTCAGTGCGTTGATCGGCGAAGACCTGATAGGTCTGATACAGCTTGTTCGGCGCAATGCCCCAGCGAATGTTGTAGCCGACTGCCCCGGGCACTTCATCCCAATTCAGGAAAACATTGCGCGCATCGGCATCGCGGCGCGCTTGCAAACGCGCGGGTGTTGCCGGCGTTGCGCCCGGCCTGATTCCAAAGACTCGCAGATCGCTGATGGCCAGATTTGGTGAGCCGACATGGAGATGCTCATAGCGGACGTAACGCGCGCGCACGGCCTTGGGCAGTTCGATGTAGGCATTCGGCCGGTCCCGCTTCTCGTTGGAAAGATCGGCCAACAATTCCCACGCCGTTCCATCGAGCGAATGATGCAACCGAAATTGTGTGTAAACGTTCGGCCCGCTTTCGAACAATCCCGATTTGTGATCGGTGAAATTGACCTGCAGCGCGCGCAGTTCACAAGGGTAAGCGAGATCGACCGTCATTTGTTCGCCAGCCTTGTTCGTGGCCGCCAGCCAGTAGGTGCGCGGATTTTCATCGGTCACGTGCACCGCTCCGTAAGGATATTGCGTGGACGAAGCGACGCACGGTTTGCGATACGACAGCAGCATCCAACCTGTAAACAAGCTGTCGCTGTTCGACCATTTGTTCGTGGGGATGAACTGGGGAAAATCGCCAAACCGCGTATTGGCATGCATCAGCCCGTCGGCATCGAATCCGGTCGGGAACATGGCGATGCGCCGTTCAAAATTAAAATTCACGGCCCACCATGGCGTGCCGGTATTCCAGAAATTTCCATGGCGATCTTCAAAGGTGTTGCCATGGCCGGCGCCGGTGACGAACCCTCCCGGTTTGTAGGATACCGGGTTGTTCGGCGCGTAAGTGAACGGTCCCATCGGCGTTTCCCCCACGTACGTTCCGTTCGCGTAAACGTTGTACTCCGTTCCCGGCGCCGCGTATTGCAAATAGTACCGTCCGCCATGCTTCGTCATCCAGGCGCCTTCGATAAACGGCTTGATCGTATCGCGATGATCGCGACCGAACCGTTCCCAGCCATGGCGGTATGGTTGCAAAGCGATCAAGGCCCGAGCCGTGCCGCGATAGGTCAATTGCTTTTGTCCGTCGAGCTCGATGCCATAAATCGGATAAAGGTTCGAAGATCCGAAATACATGTACCAGCGATCCGATGCCTCGTCGTGGAACAATGCGGGATCCCATGGACCTGGCGCACCGGGCAACAACGGCGGCAGCGGATTGAACTCTTCCAATTCAAACGGACCTGAACCCGCCACGACATAAATCGGACGCTGCTCGTAAGTTGACGGAAAGAGGAAGAGCTTTCCCTGCGCGGATAAAGCGGCCGGCGCTACCATATCGCCTTCCGGCCAGTTCTTGGGCTTCACGTGCTGCCAATCGCGCAGGTTGATCGAGTGCCAGAATCCGCCTGCAATCGTGCTGAAAAGGAAATACTCGCCTCGATGAAGAATTAGAACTGGATCGGCTCCCGAGCGATAAGAAATGTTTTGGCGGCGTCCTTCGAAATTATACTGATAATTCAGATCGAGCGGGTTGCAGTAGGTTGTGCCGGATTGCGCTCGCACATCCAAAACGAAAGCGAGCCCTGTCAGCATCAGCAGCAACCGAAAGGTCAATCGAAAGCACATGCAGAGGTGCTGTTATGTCAAAATCACCGCTGCGTCAATAAAGCTGTCCCGCGCAGCTGCCCTCGGGATTGCACTCGTTCCTCCGGTTTCCCGGCGCGGTCATCACGCCCGTGTGCCGTGCAACCGCGCAAAGCAAACGTCCGCGCGGTTTGTGCGTCTTTGTTGTTCCGTTTGTCTGCGTGCTCTCGCTGGCTCCAAATGAACCCCGCCCAATCATCATCAAAACCAATCCACCGCAAAGCGCGAAAGACCGATAGGAGGAATGCGCGTCGAAACAACACCATCGAGTTTGGAAGTGAAGTGAAACCGCTGGAACGGTTCACCGGCCCCAGCCGATTCTTGACAAGCTCGGCGCTTTTCTTTCCTGTCTTGCCCATGAACACATCACTTCGGTTCGCACGCTTTCGGTCCTCGTTGCTCTCGTTGCTGCTCTTTGCCACGCTGTGCGCACCGGCTCGAGCGCAGGAAAAACGCGCGATGGAACTCGAAGATCTGTTTCGCGCCAAAAGAATCAGCGACCCGCAGCTTTCGCCGGACGGACGCTTGATCGCCTACACCATCGCCGAAGTGGACAAAGCCGAAAACAAAACCAACAGCGACATCTGGATTGTTTCGGTAAACGGTGGCGAACCGCGCCAACTCACCAACAGCCCCAAACACGATCGGCACGCGCGGTGGTCCCCGGATGGCAATTGGCTCGTGTTCGAATCCAATCGCGATGGAGATTTCCAAATCTACATCATCGCGGCCGATGGTGGTGAAGCGCGGAGGCTCACGAAAATTTCCACAGAAGCCACGCAGCCGGTCTGGGCGCCCGACGGAAAAAAAATCGCGTTTGTCTCCGCGGTCTTTCCGGAATTTTCCGAAAAGCCTTTTGTTGAGAGCGACGAATTGAACAAGAAAAAACTGGAGGAACGCGAGAAGAGCAAAGTCAAGGCGCGCGTCATCACGCAGTTGCTCTATCGTCATTGGGATTCCTGGGTGGATGACAAGCGCCAGCACCTTTTCGTGTTGCCACTGGAAAATGGCCGGGCGGCCGGCTCACCGAAAGATGTCACGCCTGGGGATCGCGATGCCATTCCCACCTCGTCCACTTTTTCTGCCGGAGATGATTTTGATTTTTCGCCGGATGGGAAAAAGCTCGCCTACACCGCCACCCCCGTGCCCACGCGCGAGGAAGCGTGGCGCACCAACCATGACCTGTACGAAGTCGATCTCGAATCGGGTGAACGAAACCAAATCACCACCAATCCCGCCGCCGATACATTTCCACGTTACTCGCCCGATGGCCGTTTTCTCGCTTACCGCGCGCAATTGCGTCCAGGATTCGAAGCAGACCGATGGCAGTTGATGTTGCTGGATCGCAGCACCGGCAGCACTCGCAGCCTGACCCCCAATTTCGATTCCTGGGTGGAAGCCTTTGCCTGGGCGCCCGACAGCCAGTCCATTTATTTCGAGGCCCAGGAAAACGCCTTGCAACCGATCTGGCGCGTCACTACCGCCGGCGGCAATGCCGCAAAAATTGTCGCGGAAGCCGTCAATGGCGACATCACCATCAGCCGTGACGGACGGCAACTTGGTTTCGTCAGGCAATCACTCTCGCGTCCATCGGAAATTTTCCTGGCCACTTTGGCTTCGACCGAATCCGGCAAAGCGCGGCCGGTGACGCAGGCGAATGACGCTTTGTTTCGGGGGATTGAAATGCGCGCGCCGGAGTCGGTGTTGTTCGAAGGCGCTGTCGGCGCCAAAGTCCAAATGTGGATTATCAAACCGCCAGGATTCGATTCCGCGAAGAAATATCCGCTCGTTTTTTGGGTGCATGGCGGGCCGCAGGGAGCATTCATGGATTCGTGGTCTTATCGCTGGAATGCCCAACTCTGGGCGGCGCAAGGTTACGTCCTCGCGCTTCCGAATCCGCGCGGAAGCACCGGGTTCGGACAAAAGTTTGTCGATGAAATCAGCCACGATTGGGGCGGCAAAGTATTCGAGGATTTGATGGCCGGGCTGGCTTACATGGAACGGCAGCCGTACATCGACACCGCGCGCATGGCCGCCGCGGGCGCGTCCTACGGCGGTTACATGATGAACTGGTTCAATGGCCACACCGATAAATTCAAAGCCCTGGTCAATCATTGCGGAGTTTATGAATTCACGACCATGTACGGAACGACGGAGGAGCTCTGGTTTGATGAATGGGAGCATGGGATTCCGTGGGAAACGCCTGATTTCGACAAGTTCTCGCCGCACAAATACGCCAAACAGTTCAAAACGCCCACGCTCGTCATACACAATGAACTCGATTTCCGCGTCCCCATTGGACAGGGGCAAAGCCTCTTCACCACCCTGCAACGAAAAGGGATTCCGTCGAAGTTCCTCTATTTTCCGGACGAAGGCCATTGGGTGTTGAAGCCGCAGAACAGTGAACTCTGGCACAAAACCGTTTTCGACTGGCTCGCCGAGTATCTGAAGTTCCAGAAGTGATCCAGACGCGACATAATTCCATATTCCACTCACGTTCCGAACCATTCGCTTAGGTTGTGAAATGTTTCCGCCAACTGGGAAAAACGCCCGCCGCAAGCTGCACAGGCGTGTTTCAGCACGGCGCCAGAATAGGGCTGAAAGCCCGCCATATGATAGCCCGGGCTGAAGGCTCGGGAACACGTGTCCAACAAATACCTAAACCCCTGTTTCCCTTCTTGATGAATCAGTTCTTAATGGCCATCGAAGTGGAGTTGGGTAATTTATAACCCAAGTGCACGAGGCAGCACAATGTCATCTCCTTTACCGTCTTCATCCTTTTTGTTTGGTCCAAATGAAATAATATCCAATTCGGCTTTAAAGGTGCCTTTAATTGCAGCAGTGCGCGCGCGAACAACATAATAGCTACCCCAAGGGTCCGTCACTGGAACCTTTTCATGCTCTCGCGTTGGGAAAAACTCGCTCCGACTGCGCACTTCTTCCGCCACAGGTTTCAAACGACTGTATTGAATGCTATTTCCATCCTTGCTTATTAATTTTTTCAAGATTCCAGGCCTATGAAAGTCGATCGCGTTTAGATCCTGCCGGATGAGATAGCAGTCCCCCAAAACCGTGGCAGTTTGTGGTGGTGTAGCATTGCGACAGCTAATGAACACAATGCAACACAAGAAAGGTAGCAAACAGCCGGACTTCTTCATTTGAAAACATCAACGATTTTCTCGAGTGTTCCTATTTCACCGGGACTTCCCCGCTGTGATAGAAAAGCCCCTGCAGCCGCTGAGCTCGCATCCAGGTCGTACCCGAACGTCTCTGGTGTTTTGGGCAGGAAGATGTTTCCAGGTGGATTGGTCCCAACGCCGGAGGTGGTCACGGCCACGGATTGCCATTGCGCGTTTTGCGAATTGTCGATGGTCAATTCTTTCCGGAAGTACTGGCCACGGCGGTAAACGCCGCTGCTGCTGCAATTGACGCTCACCGTCGCGGCGGAATCGGCAATGCCCAGAATATCCACGGCATTCGGCATACCCCGGCTGGAATACTGGTTCAGGTTGTTGGCCGTGTAGCTTGCCGAACGCAGGTTCCCGCCATTCTCGTCGTCAAAGGCGTATTCAAATTGCTGACCAGCCACAGGCGTGCCGTCGGGCCAGTACTTCTTGCCGCTGGTCACCTGGCCGAGCGCGTCGTAGCTGTAGATCCAGAATGAACCGTCGGCCAGCGTGGCGCGCGTGCGTTGGTTGGCCTCGTTGTATTGGTAGGTGTGGGAAGTGGGGCTCTCGGAGCTCGCCCCTCCCTGCCCTCCCGCCGCTCCGACTGAGGAAATGCTCAGAAGCCGGTTCAACAAATCGTACTGCCTGGTGGTGGTCATGCGCACCGTGCTCGATTGCTTGAAGGTTGGCTGTACTGATCAGGGAGGAATTGTCAAGGGAACTGTACGTGGCCGAATACGTGCCATGGCTGACTGTGCTCATGCGCGAGGCGGGGTCGTAACCGTAACTGTAGCTGATGTTTGCTGGCTGCGTGTTGACCGAGAGGGAACTGCGCCGCAAGTAAGAATCGAATCCGCTGGTCACGGTCAATCCGCCCAACGTGCCTCCGGTGTAGCTCTCGGTCAAAAGCAGGTTGGCCAACGTTGTAGCCAAAAGTGGTTGTCATGCCATTGCGGATGACGGTGCTGGTCCGGCCACAGCGATCGTAGGTCATTGTCGTGGCCGGAGTGTTTTGCGGATCGTAAGTGTAGCTGACCTCGACTACTTCTCCGTGGTCGTTGTCTGTCGGAGTGCAATGCAATGCCAATTGCAGCGAAAGTACACTCGCAAAAAAGTCCGTAACAGACCAGAGAGACATTCCAATTATATTGGCCTTGTCTCTCCCGGACAGCGCGACGAAGGACGTCACGGGGCTGCGTGCGTTCAGCCGCATTGAAAGCGAGAGAGATTTCTTTGGACCGCTTGTGAGGGACACCGACGGTTGACATTTATTTCGGAGCGTCTGGCCAACCTGCAGCAGCCCTTTTCACTGCTGCCATTGCGCCAGCGACATCAGTGGAAGGGCCGTGCAGACGCATCAGGAACTTCGACAGCATAGCGTCAGTTGTTGCGTTCGTTCCCGTGTAGGCCAAGTAAACTTGTTTTGTTCCGTAATCGTAATGCACGGTGATTCGCTCCCAGCCGCGCCCCTCCCGGTCCACAAACTGCGCTCCGCTGTAATAGTGATCCTCCTCGCTGGAGACGTTCCCGCTTGCATCCTTGAACACAGTCTTGGCTACAAAACCATCTTTACGCATTTTCCAGTCCTCCTGGGTAGGCAGGGAGCGGTAGAGCACCCAGCTTTCTCCAATCACGCGGAGACCCAAACCGGCGCGCAACTCATTCAGGCTCTTGGTGGGTGACCCGCTTGTTTGACGCTCTTGCATTTGCTCAGGGGTTGAGGCTGTCCCAGCCTCGCGATTACATCCGGCCACGAGCAAGCCGGTCCAAAGCCAAAACAGCAATTGGCTCGCTCTCATGGAAGGACGCATTTTGCCCAGTGATCGGCCTTAACTGTGAATATGTAGTATTGATCGAGGTTACCACCCCGGCTGCTCGGAATCTCAGGCCCAGCACCACGCTCGTGGTTCTCAAACATCGACACAGCGCCACTGCCAAACCGCCTGATCAACCAACCAACGAACGGAATGTCTTTGGTCCTTGTGCCGGACACCCACCCCGAACGAATGTAAACCTCCACGAGCACGGTGTCCTGCGACCCGTTGCTTGGAAGGCAGGTCAGTCTTGCGCTCTTGCGCTCCTGCACCTTCTGCTTCACATGCATAATGAGTAGAGTTGACCCCAATTCGGCCCCACGCCCCCCACGCGATCGAATTTTTGCCAGACAGCCGGTGGGTCACTGTTCGGGACTCTTCGCGTCTTCAGTCGACTTCGAGGCCGGTTGCAAACTCAAAGCGACATTTGTGTCCACGCGGCTAATTGCGTTCCTTGCGCTGTAGCTCCAGTTTTCCCACGGCTCAGGTTCTCGGTAGCCTTCTGCTTGAACTGTGATATACACCGAACCGCCTTCGCCGGTGACTTCAAATCGCCCCTCGGCATCGGTTTTCGCGACGACGTCGGTTGTTCGCAGCGGCGGCGGATTACGCCAGTGCTGCTTGAATGCAATCGGCTCTCTGAACGAAGCCGTCACCTGAGCGTCTTTGATTGGCGCTCCCGTTTGCGCGTTGGTGCAGACGCCTTCGATTCGCCACGTAGCATTTGTCTCCAGGTATGGGGTGGCCCATTTTCGCATCGTGAAATACCACAGCACGACCCCTGCGACTAGCAACGCGAGGATTCCGAGAAGAACCAATCCTGCTTTGGTTGTCATGGCCATACTGAGCCGAGATGCGTCGGGTAAGTCTTCGGACAGCCCGAGCATGACGGGTAACCATCGGGCAGGATTTCAGGCGGTAGTGGTGAGTAAGCACCGAACCAACCAAGGGTGCTAAATGCCATCGCGCCTGGGATCCGGGCAGAGTCTCCCTTGGCCGTTTTCCACGCAATGACGCGGGCCTGAACATCGCCGAGATTCATGCCGCACAAGTCCGCAGCCCAGCCGTAGAGCATGTAATTCACGTCCCAAGCGTTGTAGCACTTCCCGCCAAACGTGACGGTCTGTTCGCACGTCGTTACCTTCCCGCACGGCATGTTGCGACTCCAGTTCCAAGTGATGTCAATCATATCTCAAGCCATCGAGTACTCTGAGGATGCTTCGATTTGACGGACAGCAGTTAAAAGAGCCGATAGGAACAAAGGATCGAAATGGACGTTCGTCTAAATCATTTTTCATTATTCGCGATGTCAGGCCAACTAGCGCCTCACCTGACGATGATAAAACTTCATATGATGTTACTTGTGCGCCTCACAAGTATTGATTAGGAGTTTGATAGTTTCCTCCCAAAGCCTAATGAATTTGCGATAAGACAAACTCGATTCAGCGAGAGGATACCGCTTCTCTCCCGGGCTTACTGGGACTATAAAACCGTCAATGACGACCATATTGGTTTTACTGTTATAGAGCGGATGCCAAGACCTCAGTGTGCTTGTCGCGCGATTTAAATTTGCTTGAATAACAACGTAAGGACTATCAAATCCATACCATTCGCGCCGAATATCCTCATTGAAAAACCCGATAGACTGCAGACGTTCAGTAAAGCCCCTGATGTTGTCGGAGGACATCTTGAACTGTTTTGGGTGCACACCATTGTGCTTTAAATTGCACGAAGACGTCCCGTCAGGCCAAAGGGCGAAGATTAGGTTAGTACTGGGTGGAGAAATAGGTCTTCTCCCGACATCCCTGATGTACATGGCCACAACTGCGGTAGCGACGCCACTTTCAATTTCAATGCGATCGCGTTCATCTGCAGGGGACCGCAAGTTCATATTCCCATTAAAGTCCATATCCCTTGCTTGGTCGACTTTGCCACATCCCGTCAGAAGAATTAAAATC